>SBGS01000292.1 GCA_006226555.1 Bacteroidota bacterium | reverse complement strand
ACCACACCAAATTTTGTGGTTTCTGATGGTATATCGATCACAGCTGGTTCTTTAACCGAAATGCGAAAAGAAGTTTTACAGGAGATTAAAAGAGAACCAGTAAATGCTAGAAGTAAAAGTCTGTTCATCGCTTATTTTTTTGGGTTCATTGCTAAATTCATACCAAGTTAATCTGAAGTCATGCGAAATCCTTCTCCTACCACCTTGAATGCAGTTCTCCTGTTTCGTTGGTGGTACTCTTCTTGAATATCTTTGGATTGCTGTTTATTGATATAATCCTCCGTAAGAATAATTCGGTTTCCTGAGCTATCCAGCAACGGCTGTTTCTTTTCGTTTTTAAGATAGTTGGGTTGTGTTTCACCATAACCTTTTGCTACCAAACGTCCCTTATCAATTCCTTTAGAGACAAGATAATCTACACATGACTGGGCTCTCCTTCGCGAAAGATCAAGGTTGTAAGCATCACTTCCACGACTATCTGTGTGTGAATTGATCTCTACGACCAGGTTGCTGTTTAGCTCAAGAAATTCATAAAGCTCATCCAGTATTTCCATTGATCTTGGGCGCAAAGTTGCCTTATCAAAGTCATACTCAATTCCCTCAAGTTCGATCTCATCTTTCGGTATTGGTCTGAGATAGAAGTCCTGAACGAGAGTCATACTTTGTGTAATTGGTCTTGTGTTCACTGAAGCAGCATCAGCAAAGTAACCCGGCATAGTGGCCTTAATGAAAAACTCTTGATTCTGTGCCAGAGAGCGGTAATAGTGAGCTTCTTCATCGGCGGTAAGTGTCGAATCTGGTAAAACGAAATCAATGTCTTTGAAAAACAGGGAAGCACCAGGTATGAGTTCTTCCGTTTCGCTGTCATAGACATTTCCCTCTAAGGCGATTAATATAGGTTCATTTGTTATTTCGTAAATGTCATAACAATGTCCGTTCGCACACGGTTCTCTATCACTGGCGAAATATCCTTTTCTAAGAAACTTATCCCAGATGATATAAGAATCGTCCATGCTGGAGTTTATAGGGAGTCCAAGGTTTTCAGGGCTACCATATGCTTTGTTTTCTTTATTGTAGCTGGCCTTGAAAAGATCCAGTCCTCCAATTGAATTATGGCCATTGGAGCTAAAGAACAAAGTAGATGAGATTTCGTGGAAGAACGGAGCTTGCTCATCCAGCTCAGAGTTTACAGGTCGGCCTAAATTTTCCGGCTCACCAACCGGTAAACCACTTTCATCTAATTCGATCTTCCAAATATCAAGTCCTCCCTGGCCACCGGGTCTGTCGCTGGAAAAGAATAGGGTTTTTCCATCCATGCTCACAAAGGGGTTAATGCTTTGATAACCCTCTACATTGATACTTTCTGGGAGTTTAAACGATTCATAGAATTTAAAATTGACCATTCGTGACATGTGAATGGCTTTTTTAGTTCTGTTGGCATCACTCCATCTCGTATAATAGATTACGCTCTGCTGTTCATTTAATTTTAATGGATTGAAACTGGATGATGCATCATGCTGAGCACTGTTCAAAGGTCGACCAAAGTTCGTCGCTTCTTTCCAGTTACCTTGTTCATCCATTTCTGTCCAGTATAGATCACATAGAAAGGCCGAAACTTGTTTCTCGGGATCAAGTATTACACCACCGTCGCGAGCACTGGTAAACATCAGACGATCTTCCCTCCCGAAAAATTGAGGGGCAAACGAGGAAGTCCCTTTATTGAACACGTTAGTATCTAGAATAGAAACCGTTACTTTTTTCTTCATGTTCGACTCATCCATGGCATAATAACAGCCAGTAATAAGCAACTGTGCACTGCGTAGTAACGAATCAGAGTAATTTTCAGATCGAATATAATTCTCAAAAGTATTTACAGCGTCTTCATGCTGATCGTTATTCATTTGAGCCACCCCAAGATAATAGAGGTCTTCTGGATAAGAATCAAGTTGAGCGGTTTCCCGAAATGATGCAACGGCTCTTTTATAATCGTAGGTTCGCATGTAGCACAATGCTATCTGATGTTTAATGTAGTCACTCAAGGGAATCACCTTAACGGAATCCTTTGATGTATTCTTCTTATCAATGCGAAGATTTGCTTGTGTCAGCTCATATGGTATGGTGGCAAATTCTAACCCAACAGAATCACTGAGCGCATTCTGGTAGTTGATCAAGGCATTCTGATAGTCCGTTTCTTTGAAGAAATTGTCCGCATGGTATAACCATACTTTACGGGCCTGACCAAAACTCAGAAGAGGAACTAAGATCAAGAGCAGTATAGATATTCTTTTCATGTGGATCGATTTATAATCTTGGACAGATCTTTTCATCTGTAGGTTTTCTTTTTTGTCTAACATAGGTTAAGGAGATTTCAAACCCTCCTCTTCCACTTGACGCTGTAGAAAGTGATGATACGTTTATATCATAACCAACTCGTAGCGTGATATCTTCCATTTTTGCCCCAACGGTAATTAACATGGCATCCTCTGAGATCTTGGTCGTCTCATTTGCAACTGATTTCGGGAATCCCACAGTTCTGAATAACAATCCTGAAGTTAGATACATGTCGGCTTCTTTCAGGTAATAACCTGCATCTGCGGCATACGTTTGTTCCCAAAAGTCCTTTTGATTCATGACCAAAAACTTTGGAGTGATGTAAAACAGCTCAGTGATGTTAATTCTCGTTCCGAAATGACCGTAAAAACGCATTGGAAGTCGATTATCAGCATCATTAAATGTTTCCTGCGGAGTAGTAAGATTAAATGCCGAAGCACCAATAAATGGATTTAAACGCGCTTGTTGACGTGCGAAGAAATAAAGGAATCCTGCATTTACATTTGGAATGATCAGTGATTGGCCCTGAAAGCTTTCTCCACTCGGAATACCCATGTCAAACGTCCCGCCGTTTGCCGTCGAGTACTGATTATTGTAGGTCAACAATTGATATTCAAGACTTTTTTGCGTGGCTCCACCTTGGATACCAAATGAGATATTATGATTCTTTTTGCGATCAATTGGAGTTGTATAAGCAACGGACACGCTGGCTTGAGCTGCATTGAAATTTCCTTGACCTGCCCGGAAATTGCTCACCTGAACACCGAATCCCCACTTCTTTTTGGCAAGGTCGAAGCTGATGAGTCCTGTTTGATAGGGTTTGAAATTAACTGATTTCCATTGCGTTCGGTACTGACCATGAATTCGCCAGTCACCTTCAAAAACGCCTGTCATGGCAGGGTTTAGATACAATGGAGCGGCATCATAAATAGAAAGATGGGCATCCTGTCCATAGGAATTCCACCCCACGGCACAGCATAAAAATATATAGAGTTTAGTTCTCATCTTTTTATCGAATTAGAGTTACATCACCGGACTCTTTCACGATCGCATCATTGGCGAGCGTTACTACAAAAGTCCATGTATAAACACCCATTGGCGCAGGCTCTCCAAGATAAGTACCATCCCAGCCTTCGTTGGCGTCTGTTGTGCTGAAAACGAGTTCACCCCAATTATTATATACTTTAAAATCGACTGCATTGAACGGACCACCACGAATAATAAAGACATCATTCTCGTTGTCGCCATTAGGAGTGAAACCTGAAGGTAGAACAGGTGGTAATGCGATCATGATGTTTTTAATAATGGTATCCGTACAACCATTTGCATCCGTCACGACCAAGCTGACATCAAAGCTTCCACCATTGTCGTAGGAATGAATGGGATTTTCAACGTTGTTTGCTTCACCGTCGCCAAATTCCCAGTACCATGTGTTTATGCCAATACCAATAGAATTATCATTGTAGAATACATTTTCGCCCACCAAAGCAGGATTTGGAGAGTATGCGAAGTTTGCTGTTGGTGAAGGATTGATCAGAACAGCCATTGTGGTGTCATCCGAACAACCCAGCGCAGAAGTTACAGTTAATGTTACGGATTGAGTTCCTGCTGAATTGAAGGTATATGTAGGGTTCGAAAGGTTACTGATCTCTGACCCGAAATCATATTCCCAAGCTGCAATCGTTCCGCTTGAAATGAAAGAAAGATCGCTGAAAGTAATAGGCGTGTTTTCACATCCCGCAGACGGACTGAAATTTGCGACCGGAACAGGATTAACAATAACTGCTTGTGTTAAGGTATCGCTACAACCATTAGAGGAGCCTACGATCAATGTCGCGTTATACGTTCCACTACCGAAATAAGGATGAAGGGGATTGCTTGTAATAGATGAAGAGCCGTCTCCAAAATCCCAGGCCCAACTATTGATCGTTCCGGTTGTGGTGGATGAAAGGTCAGTGAAAGATGTATTTGAACCAGAGCAGGCAGTAGTTGAGCTGAAGGCCGCAACAGGCGATACCTGGAACGTAAACGTAATGTTATCTGTTGAAGGCGGACATCCGAATACACTTTCGGAGGTTAAAACAAGCGTTACAGATCCATTCGCAATATCAGC
>SBGS01000164.1 GCA_006226555.1 Bacteroidota bacterium | reverse complement strand
GCTTAGCTCAAGTACGTAATCGTGATTCGTTTTTTCCTTCTTCCATCGGATCCATCCTTTTCTGATCAGCTCTTTCAGTATAAAAGTGAAGTAGATCCTTACGCATTCTCTGTAATCACCTCTTTCCATAGCTTCTTCAAGCTTGAGCTCAAGCTCTGTTTTGGTGATCAGCTCAGGATTCCAGTCGTCTTCCACATCAATCGATAGCTTTTTATTGGCCGGACGACGGTTTTTCACAATAAGGTATGCGATATAAACCAACGCTATAAAAATGATAATGAACAAGAGAATCTTCCATACAACAAATGGAATAGTCGGCGGGTCAATATCGATGTCGGGGGTTGGAATGTCGATATCCGGAGCATCAATATCCGGCACCTCTATCGGATCCGGACGTTGTACTTCCGGATCATAAGGAAGTGTTCCGTCGCCTCCGCCTCGTTCAAATCCATTGTATCTTTTATCTCTATCTCTTTGAAGTTGCTGAGGGCTGTATTGGATGCGTCCACCGCCATACGTCCCACCAGATCCACCCGAGCTTCCGCCACTAAAGATGTCCTCATCCTTCATGTCCGACGGATAGGAACCATACCAGTCATTCGGACCTTTGTACTTCTCCTTCTTCTCGTACTTAAGCAGTTCCTTCTCCTTCTGCCACACTTTGTCCTTGTCCTGAGCAAATACACCGAACGCAAAGCCAATGAATAAAACGCTATATAAGATCCTATTCTTCAAAGTCCGCTTCCATTTCCTGTGTTCTACTCCGTTTCCCAAAGTTCTTAAATGCTATTTTCAATCCGGTAGCCTCTGATCTTTCTCGTTCAGTGTAGAATCCAAATGCAGCCGTTATTGCGACCAATGGTAATACTCCAATTAAAAAGACAAGATAGAACAACTGCCTTACAACATTTGCCCAGAACATATAGTCCTCCGTATATAATAATGCCACTCTTTTGGTAAAATCAGCAATGATATCCAGAAGATCACGGATCATTGGTTCATCTCTCCAACCATCGTGCATGCTTAAAACAAATGCAATTGGTTGGGACAGAATGAACACCAGTACCGTCAACAGCATAAGAATCAGAAGGGAATTACCATAGTGCTGTTTGCTAAAGCGAAATCCCTTACTAAACCGACCTCTGCTATCTCCTCCATCCAATGCGGCTGTTGCTCCGTTCAAATAGAAAAACGGCATAAAGAAAAATGCCAGGATCAACAAGTACCAAGGTAAAACCAGTGTCAAAAGAACCAAAAAGGAATTAGCCAGTAAAACCGGAATGATCCTTTGTTTTAGAAAGGAGAAGAAGGACTTCCATTCGAAATGTGTATCATGTGTTTTTACAGACCAGTAAACCGCTGTGAAAAGTATATTAATATTTAAAAACCAAAAGAACAGTACAATGACGTCTTGAAAATTTTTGAAAGTATAACCAAACATAAATCCGAGCTGTGAAGCCCAATCATACCAGAACTGTTTTTGAAGGTCATCATAATGACTGATGTCCTGCAGAATAATAAGCGTTAGCGCAATGGGTACAACGATTGCAAGATTGATCCTCGTTATCTTTCCAATTATCCTTCCATACATTCTGAATGAATCGGAAAGATTCTCTCCAGCGCTGCGCATCTTGCTAAAATCAAACTGTTTGCTCGCTTTGAAAAAAGCAACATCTTCGCGATCTACAAGGTCCGGATTCCTTCGTGCTACGTAGGTCGGATAGATCACATAATAAAAAACGATCAACCCAAAACTCAATAATATTAATGTCCATTTCGACCATTCAGGAAGAATCTGATAGTTATGCGTAACGAATGATTCCAGAAATCCTGCTGCAATTATAAAAGGGACAAGACTCAACATGATCTTTAACCCTCTTTTTGTGGAAAGTTGTAGTGATTGTATTCTGGTGTATGAACCCGGAAATAATAAACCATTACCAGCTGTTATACCCGCACCTCCTGCCAAAACTATTGCCGAGATCTCGAAGGCCCCATGAATCCAAATTCCTAAAAAGCTCGTGATCAACAAGCCTTTAGAATGAAAAAAATACTGAAATGCCCCTAGCATAACTCCATTGGAAAAGAGCAAAATATGGGTTCCAATGGTAAAGAAAAACCCTAGAGCAAAGGTCATGAAGGCAACTTTAAGATTATTTGTGGTAATCATCAGGAACATTCCCATCTGATCATTGCTTTCATAGACACCTAAAGGATTTCCATCCTTGATATTTTGAAGGGTCATGTCTACGTATCCATCCCCCATTACGATTCGCGGAAATTCGGGGTCAATGTATGTTGTCAACGCCCCTATTGCCGTGTAGATCAAAAACATGACCAACGCAAAAAGCAAACTCTTTCGTGAACGATAGATCTCCAGCGGCAATGACGTTTGCCAGACCGAAAGGAACTTTCTGATGGACTCCCCCTTTTGCTTGTGTACACCGGTATATACGCGCTGGGCCAGCTGATTTAGGTATACTCGAACGGTTCTTTTGGGATAAAATGTCTGGGCATAGCTCAGATCATCCGTAATATCCATATATAATTCACTGAGCTCTTCTGGATCATTGGACTGCGATTCGAATACTTGTTCGAATTTGTTCCATTTCTTTTTGTTTTGCTCTATGAAATCTGTCTCCTTCAATCCTATTAGTTCTGTAATACCGAGAACAGATAAATATAGTCATTGCGTGATTAAAGAAGCCTATCTTTTTCCTGAATTTCGAGAGATCTCCACCTTTCCGATTTTTAAGCGAAAACCTTTACGCTCACTGTCGGCGGTAGATTTTTTAAATTCAACAGGAATGTTTGTCTTATTGTTTATTGCATTCGTGATCGGTTCAATCGGATTGTACAGCGTCAATGTATTTTTGGCCATCAACTCTTGGTCCGGAGCATTGTTCACTGCAAGATTTGGAGACAATGGTTCGATGTCCTTCACCGTATTGCCGGATAACATACCAGGTCGATGAGTTCTTAGAGATACGTTCTCAGTTGCCCGATCGCTTCTTCTTCCTCCATCCGATGGTTTTGTTCTGATTCTATCTCTCTGAGGAGCTTCATTTTGAGCCGCGTAGTATTTTTCCTGCAGGATAGAAGGATCACTTTGAATGATCGTTGAATCCCTTTCGTCGTTCTTTGGAACAACCTGATCTTCAGCAAAAACCTGTGTCTTATCTTCAATCGGAGAGTTCCCCGGTAACAAAGTAAATAACACGAATGCAATCACTGCTGCCGCAGCATACCAGTACCAGGTCAGGACAACCGTTTTGTGTTTTAAGCCTTCTTTGTTTGCGTACTTGATGGATGTATCTGGACTGAAGTAGGTTTGTCCATATCCCATATAGCGATCTTCCAATCCCAGTTTCGCGAGAGAAATCTTCAGCTCATGACGTTTGTCTTGATCCAACAATCCTTCATGATCGGCAATCATAAAATGCTCCACATTATCAGGAGTTATCAAATCGTCTTCTTCCGTCATTTTAAGCTGAGACTTTCCTGTAAAACGAACATTCTCCATCCCCTCGGCAAAGCTTAGATCTTCAATGTCTTCCATTTCGATCTGACACTCCGGGTATGCCTTTAGAAATGCCAGCAGCTCTCTGGTGTCATCCTCGTTTAGACGACCCTCCAGATAATCGAGGTAATATGCCTCATAATTGAATATGCTGATCTTTTCCATCATACTACAAGATCCAAACGTTTTAAATATGCCTGTAACGACTTCCTTGCGCGGAAAATGTACACCTTAACTTGTGATTCGTTCAGGCCTGTTATTTCCGCAATTTCCTGATAATTATATCCTTCATAATCCCTCAAAAGCACAACGGACTTTTGAATTTCCGGCAATCTACCAAGTGCCTCTTCTAAAACTTCTTTCAAATCAACTTCTCCAGAATTATTGTAAAGCGGTTCACTTGCTGTTTCTATATCACCTGATCTCTTTTCCTTTTTTACCCAATCAATAATTGTATTGTGAGCAGCGGTAAAGAGATATGACTTTACCTTTTCATAGGCAATATCGTCCTTCCTGATCCAAACTTTTGTAAATGTCTCCTGCACAATATCATTCGCGGTCATTTCATTACGCACCTGCTTCAGAACGAATCTGAACAGGTTATCCGCATAATCATCAACTGCTATATTGTACTCTTTTGTGGTCATTGATTTCGTTCGATCACATCTGTAAGACTATCATCAAAGTTAAAAGTTACAATGAAGTGAAAAAAAAAACAGCGACCAATTGATCGCTGCTTTCAATTTCAATCTTAATTATTTGGTTTTCAGTTTTATATACTGGTATGGAATATACTTATCCATGTTCGCTGAATCCTCTTCGTAAGCAGGACCCTGAACCGTTTTCTCAACGATCGTCACAGTGATCTTAGCTGCATTCGGATCTTTCTTGAAGTATTGCTCGATCTCTTTCTTGATGTTCTCAGCACGTACTTCAGC
>SBGS01000306.1 GCA_006226555.1 Bacteroidota bacterium | reverse complement strand
ATTTACAATACGATCATTCGAATGAGTCCATTTTACATTTTTGATCTGGATAAAGCGAAGATCAGGGATCTTAATGCACAGGACGCCGGGGAGCTCATGCGATATGTTCCTGGATTAGTGGTCAAGAGCTATGGCGGGCTTGGAGGAATGAAGACCGTTTCCTCACGTGGGCTTTCGTCTCAGGATAACAGTATCGTTGTTGATGGCTTTGAACGAAATGGCATGCAAACCGGTCAGGTGAATCTGGCTCAAATAGAAACGGATCAATTGATCGCTGTGCGCAGGATGGATCCGGAATTTCATTCAGTATATGTTCCTGTTTCTGCCATGGTGAAAGGTGATATTGTAGAGCTTATTTCGTTATTGAGAGCCCTTCCAAGCGACACATTTCAGCTAAAGGCATCTGCTCGATACGGGAGTTTTAATACCTATGAAGGAAATGCATCTGTCCTAATTTCGGGTAAACGATCAGGATTCTCATTATTTGGGAAATACAGACGTTCAGAAGGAGATTACGATTACACTTTCAGAAACGGAACCATTGAAGAGTCAGGGACCAGAGCAAATAATGATTACAGAGATCTCTACTTGAATGGAGCTTTTGCTCACAGGTTTAGGAAAAATGCCTTGAATGTGCGATACAGGTTTATGTCCTATGATCAAGGATTGCCAGGAGCAGTTATTCTTTACAATGCATTCGTTGATGAGAGATTAAAAGGTTTTGACCATCGTATGGAAGCCGATTTAACTTCCGGTTATCGCAGCTGGGGGGAATACAGATTTTATGGGGCGTTTGGATACAATGAGCTGACTTATTCGGACCCAAGCTTTTATGCCAATGATGAGGGATTGAATACAGTATACCGTAATTATGAGGCTGTATTGGGAGCTTCATATTTAATTAAAAAGATCCAATCGATGCGACTGCTTATTGGACTGGAATCAAAATACGGGTATTTAGACTCCGACAGATATTTTGCAGCAACACCTTCAAGAAATTCAACGATCCTCTTTTTGTCTGGAGGCAGAAAGATTGGAGACATAAATATCTCCATTTCAACCCCGGTTCAGTTCTATTCTGATATCAACGGAAGTGAACAATATACTAGATGGGCTTTTACTCCTGCTGTCTCTATGTATCGACACGAATCATCCAGAGGAATTAGCTGGAAGGCAGACCTAAAGCGGTCTTTCCGTATGCCGACTTTTAATGAGCTGTATTATGGAGGGATAGGAAATATTGAGTTAAATCCCGAGAAAGCTGATCAACTCAATATCGCTATAAGTTATCGTAACAAAGCCAACAGGACATGGTCTTTTCAGTCGAAGTATATGCTTCATTCTGCCTTGATCAGGGATAAAATAAATGCAATTCCAACAAAGAACCTATTTGTATGGAGTATGCAGAATGTAGGCAGGGTATTATCGTATGGTATAGATACAGACCTCAAATTAACGCGAAAAATTGTCCGAAATATGGGGGAAGTTTCTTTCGGTCTTGTCTATAACTGGTTAGTTTGTCTGGATATAACTGATCCTGAATCACCGAGTTATTTGGATCAGATCGCCTACATACCGGAACATTCGATCTCAGCTGATCTTGGTATACTGTTTCGTGATGTGAGAATCTCGGTCATGAATACGGTACTTTCCCACCGATATGCGCTAAATGAAAACATTGATGCGAATCTTGTAGAAGGATTTTGGATCACAGATCTGAGTCTAACCAAACGCTTTAAAATAGGAGAGAATCGGTTCTTATCAGCACAGGCTAAGGTGAACAATGTTTTCAATCAGTCTTACGCTTACGTTAGAAATTTTGTGATGCCTGGTATTAATTATCAACTAACTATTCGATATGAATTCAATTAAATACGCCATACTTACGTTATTGACACTTTCGGTTATAGCGTGTAAGAAAAAGACGACACCGGAACCTGTTGATGGATTTAAATTACAAGATGGATTGCTGGTTTTATGCGAAGGACTATTTCAACAGAACAATTCATCACTTTCATGGATCGATACCGATGGAACTGTTCATGCTGATATTTTTCAAAGTCAGGTGGGAAGAGGTTTGGGAGATACCGGGAATGACATGATCACTTATGGAGGGAAGATTTATGTCGCAGTAAATGTTTCCAGTACGATAGAGGTCCTTAGTGCTAAAGATCTTACAAGTGTGAAACAGATCCCAATGTTTGACGGGAACACTCCGAAACAACCGAGACAACTTGCCGGTTTGGATCAATACATCTATGTGACATGCTTTGATGGCTATGTAGATGTCATCGATACAACAAGTCTTAATGTGGTACAGAGAATAGCTGTTGGGCCAAATCCGGAAGGTATTTCAGTATCCAATGGTAAAGTATATGTTTCAAACAGTGGTGGATTGAATTATCCTGATCTAGATTCAACAGTATCGGTGATAGATCCGATGAGTCAAACTGAAATAGACCGTATTACCGTAGGAATGAATCCGGGAAAAATGATAGTAGACAGCGATGGAGATGTGTACGTTGTTACACGTGGTGATTACGGTAGTATTCCCTCTGGATTTACAAGAATATCGGCAAGTGGCGTTACTCAGGAACTGGGGATAGAAGTTTCTTTGCTGGACAATTACGGAAATGATTTTATCATGGTTTATTCGTCTGCAGGGAGTCTGCATGCAGGTGTATTTGACCCTTCAACGGATGCAATCACAGTTTCGGATGTCATTGATATTTCCGGGATTCAAACAGTTTATGGGATCGGGTATTTACCGACTTTAGGACGAATTGCCGTATGTGATGCTATGGGATATGTAAATTCCGGTAAAGTGTTCGTTTATAGCTCCTCAGGGAGTCTGTTGAATGAATATCAGGTCGGGCTGAATCCTTCAAAAGTATGGTTTTATGAATAGTTGGGTCAAGTATTTATTAACTCTTCTGCCTTACGTTTCTTGTGCTCAGAGTTTTGCGCCGGAACCAGGAGTATTGGGATCGACAGCGATCCATGCTGACTCTTCCATAATCATTAATTGGGCTTCAAATGTTCAGATAACAAGAGGGGTATTGGATGTTCAAAATCCCGGAATGGGATCTGCTTCATATGGATTGGAATCGGATGCAGAAGGGTATGCAGATGGATTGGGTGTTGTTTCTCTTGGAGATAGCGGAATTGCGATAATCACTCTTTCTCCTGCTGTATATGATGGGATTGGACCTGACTTTGCAATTTTTGAAAATGGTTTTACCGACGGGTATATGGAATTCGCTTTTGTTGAGGTAAGCTCAGACGGCATTAATTTTTTCAGATTCCCTGCGACTTCTGAAACGCCAACAGATGTCCAGATCAACAATTTTACTATTTCTGATTGCAGGTATGTGAATAACCTGGCGGGAAAATATCGAGCCACATACGGTACACCTTTCGATTTGGCTGAATTATCGGGTATTTCAGGGCTTGACATTCAAAACATAACGCATATCAGGTTGATCGATGTGATCGGGTCGATTGATCCTCAATGGGGAAGTGTGGATCAATATGGTCATTTGATCAATGATCCATATCCTACGCCTTTTGAATCCGGTGGATTCGATTTGGATGGGGTAGGGATCATCCATCAAAAAGCGCTCGGGATAAAGGATCTGCAAATGTATGTTGAAGTAATTCCTAATCCTTTTCACGATCAGATCAAAATTATAACTCAAGGAGATTTTACGTATTCTTTGTATTCGACAGATGGTACATTGATTAGCACGGATAATGCCACTGATTTCTGTTATCTTCAGGTCTCTCATTTAGAAAATGGAGTTTATTTTCTTGAATTGAGAATAGGGGACAATATGATCGTAAAACAGTTGATGAAATGAATAATCACGTGAATGATCCGAGTTACTGGACTGAAAAGTATTTAAATAATGCTACGGGTTGGGATATAGGTGAGATCTCTACACCTTTAAAAGAATATGTAGATCAATTGGTCAATAAAGAAATATCCATTCTCATTCCCGGTTGTGGCTATGGTCATGAAGCGGTATACCTTATTGATCAGGGATTTAAAAACATTCATGTTCTTGACTTTTCACCTGAACCTCTTGCTGCTCTTGTTAAGAAAGTCGGTGATGAGCATGTATCTATCCATTGTGAAGATATTTTTCATCACATTGGGAGTTACGATCTTATTTTGGAACAAACACTTTTTTGTGCAATAGACCCTTCAAATCGAGATCCTTACATTAGGAAGATTCATGAATTATTAAATCCTCAAGGTAAGTTTGTTGGCGTTTTGTTCAATAGGGATTTTGTCTCGGGGCCGCCATTTGGAGGTTCAAAAGAGGAATATGAATTGTTGTTAACGCGCTACTTCTCTCATGTAAAAATAGAAGCGTGTTATAATTCTATAGAGCCAAGAAGAGATGCGGAAGTTTTCTTTATTGCGCAGAGGTAATTAGTGTCCGCCTTTGCGCTTGTATTTCGTGGTTTGTTTGGTCCACTTATGGTGTTTACTGCGATCTTGTCTGTTAACGCGCGTTTCTTTTGTTCTGTAGACTAAACCAGCAGTGTGCTGAAAGTAACTCGCGTGAGAATCCCAAAAGAAGGGATAAGCCGCTAATTTCGCTCTGGATGAAATTTGAATACCAACTTGCTTAAACACCCAAATGTTCAACCCGCCACCTAGTACAACACTTGGTATGTGTTGCTCCTCGATAGCATCTCGATAAGTATAGCTCACCCCAAAATTCAAGTATGGTTCGATCCATCTGAATCTTGGTGCATATAAGTTGTAGAAACTATATTTCCCACAGAGATCGAACGAGAAGTTTGTTCCAGTTATACCTACCGTATCGTCAACACGCACAGACTCCAGGTAGCTATTGTACGAAATAGCTCCTTCCATGCTCCATCCAAATTTGAAGTAACGGTCAACAGTGAGGCGTGTAGGGTAGTTTAAATAATGCCATGTGTGCTCTACATCGAATGGATTCCCCAATTTGTTACCATCATCTTCGATCACCGACATGTGTACGCCAATCATCCATTTGTATGGTTTGTAGACCTTTATGGTTTTGTATGGCTGTGCAAAACCGGATAAACCAATTAAAAGGAATGCTATTAGGGTAAATGTTCTCATTCTCAGGACAAATATAAACGAAAATTACATGACGTAATTGTCCGATGAGATCAAGAATTGTTCCTATCTCTGGTTTTGAACGACATCTTCGATCGCATCCAAGAGCTTCGGATGGTCAAAATGGAATCCACTTGAAGTGATCTTATCATTGATCAGATGTGTCCCTTTTAAAAGGATATCAGCCATTTCGCCATACATCGCTTTTAACATAAATCCAGGTACTCCCAAAGGGAGAATTGGACGATGTAATACTTTTCCAAGTGATTCCATAAAGTATCGATTACACACCTTTTCAGGTGCTACGGCATTATACGCTCCATTACATTGTTCATTTTCATAGATGAATTGATACATCTTTGTCAAGTCATCAATGTGTATCCATGGCATGATCTGTTTTCCGTTTCCTACCGGTGAACCCACGAAGCTTTTCACCATTTTTGATAATTTGGGCAAAGCACCGCCATGAGTTGAGAGAACTACACCTGTTCTTAGCACTGCTGTGCGCATTCCAAGTTTCTCGAATTGAAAGGCTGCGTTCTCCCATTTTTCACATAGATCTCCCAAAAAGTCGTTGCCGGCAGGAGATTCTTCTGTAAATCCATCTTTTTGAGTGATCGTACCATAGAAGTTACTACCTGATGCACTGATAAAGACTTTTGGTTTTTCACCGTGCATTTTTTCCAATGTGCGAAAAATGAGATTGGCACCTTCTATGCGACTGCTTAAAAGAAGTTCCTTTCGTTCATTGCTCCAGCGTTTATCGGCTATTCCTGCTCCTGCCAAATGTATAATGGCCTCTACATCTTGAAAGGCTGTTTCGTCAATCTTATCATTTTGGATATCCCAGAAGAAACAAGGAAACTTATTGAAATAAGAACGAGAAGTACTTAAAAAATTGACTCTGTACCCCGCACTGTCCAACCGTTTCGCAAGATTTCTTGCAACGGTTCCAGTTCCTGTTATCAATATTTTTCTCATGCTGACGATTTAAAAGTTTCTCGTCAGTGAATTGTAGTTCACCCTAGGTTCAGTTAAATATAAAAAATAATTATGTTAAACCTGTTTAGTAAGGGCTTTTATGAAGATTTCTTCCGCTTATATGATTATATACTGTCCCTAATTGAAGATTTTCTTCTTTTTTGAAATTGAAAATTGATAACCATCCTCATTACCTGTAATTCTAAGGGTGACATAAGCCGTCTTATCGCTTCCATATTCTATTTCATCCGATTCACCTGTAGTGCCATCATTCTTCCGCTTAAATAATTTAGAGCTTGCAGCGGAAGTGATCATTTTTACAGGAATCTTGATGAAATATTCCATGTTATAGTTCATGTCTTGTTCTCCCCACAATATAATGTGACCTAATGTTGAATTGATCTCCATTTCAGGAATTGACATTTTCCCGTTTTTTAAGTCAATGTGATTTTGTAGGGTGTCGAACAGAACTTTACTCAGGTTTTTATCCTTAAAATAGTCAGCCATGTAATCGAAAACGGCATAATTTTCCAGCTTTCCGTCAGTCACTGCCATGTCAATATGGATCTCTGAATCATCAATTTTTGGTGTAAGATCTGGATAAACGAGAATCTTACCACTCAGTTTGCCCGAGAATTTTCCATGTAAGTTCTCTGCCACAATGTGATCTTGACCAAAGTTCTCAAATTTGAAGAGTAACTGATCGAGTTCCACATTGCGTAAAGTAATTTCAGGACTCAGATAAATATGCTTTGGATCTGAACCATTGAAATAGCCTTTGATATCAAAATGTCCTCCTGCTGCATCGACTGCCAACCTATCGATGTAGAGATAGTGTTTTTCAGTAGTATGAAAGTTGCCTTTTACATTGGCTAGTTTATAGCGATGATAGTTCATTTTTCCAATGTCCAATTGAAAACTCATGTTAGGGAATGGGAGAGTGTAAATGTTAAATGCTTCCACGTGCTGACGATGCGTGTCAACTACTTTGTTCCCGTTTTTATAATCGTGCTCAGAAAAGGCGAGGAGCTCATCGACATTCAGGAAACTGGATTTAAAAATTATTTTATTCTCCCGCTTAGCTTTTTTGTTTTTATCCCCGAAATAATAATGAAGTGTCGTGTGAAAATCACTTTGCCCAATACGACCATTTAAGTCGTCCAGAACAATGTGTCCGGGATCGGTATGTACTCGTCCATTTAGATCGTAGACGTGAACAGGATGGATTTTAAGATCTGCGCTTAAATGATCGAAATAAGTGTCTGTTGCCGTGATTTCACCTTGCTTGAAATGCAGACTTGTTTTCCCATGAGCGTGGAGATGATCAAATTCTTCCTGGCGGTATTCTTCAGGTAAAAAATGCTCTGAATTATATGTCAATAGATCGTGTAGTTGTAATTGATCTGATTTGATGTTATAATCGATTATTACATCCCCCGAATGGTCAGGGTTCATTATAAAAGCTAAGTTTAACAGCTTACCACTTATTTCAAGGTCACTTCTGTCGATCTCACCATGGAATTTTTTTAGTTCGACTGATTCGTCTGAAACAATTAAATCTGCATGAAAATCGTGGAATGTATGCGGGTATTTCTTCAGCTTTGCATAGAAGTTGTCGATAATGAATTCTCCCTTCGGAAGTACATCAAATTCAGTGAAATTTCTTGCAGTGCTTAAGAACGCAAGATCCAATTGAAGGTTAGATACAGCCTCTTCGTTATCCGTTCCGCTTAGTTCCGCAAAGGATAGTTTTTTGCTCTTTATGTGGAGATCAGCAGAAACTGGAAGATCTGTGTGGTGCACAATAGCCGGTAGATCAGAGATTTTACCACTGATATGTAGATCCGATTTATTTGTATTCAATTCAAATTGTTTGATCGCCAGCTCGTGACCGGAAGCGACTGCATCAATATTTAGAGAATTGATAGGAAAGGCAATGTATGGACTCTCTAGGTGGACATTCGTGCAATGAAGCGACATTTGGTAGCTTTCATTAAAGCGTTCGATCATGCGTTCAGGATGTTCAATGTCAATGATATCTCGGAATTTCATTTTAAAATCAACTCGTCCTGACGCCTTAGATATTTCTTCAACCTCAAAGAATTCTTTAATGTAATTGAGTTCCATGTTGGTATTAACATCCACAAATATTTCAGGAGCGTTAAAATCCTTAACACGCAGATCAACTTCAAATACACCTACTTCCGGCTTAGCCTGAAAGTTGAGAATTCTAAATTCCATTGTTTCAGCTGTCCGTTTGTCACCATTTGTGAAGTATCCACGGAATTGAAGCTTGTCTAATTTGCGCTTGAATAGTTTGTTTTGAAAAAAGCCATTTTCACATCCGAAGTCAACTCTAACAGCGGGTTGGTGACCATTTACACTTTTACCTTTAATGTCTGCCTTGAAGAATATTTTACCCCTGTTTTCATACGTTTTAAGTGTCGGAATAAGGTCTTCGGGAGCAAGAGCAATGAAAAGATCGAAATTTGGTTTGTTTCCATCCAGGTGTAGATCGAGATTCATATCATTTTTGAAATCGATCTTTCCCGCTAAGTTAAAACTAGCTCCTTCGAAAGAGACTTCAGTTGGGTCGATCTGCAGGAATTCATCAGTATTTCTGTAATGGACATCAGTATTAAAGTTGATATGCTTGTGTTTGAAAAAAGTGGTATCTCCATCTTTGATCAAATTCAACGTGAAGCTGAGATCTAGACCTGCAAGTATCTCCTCGTCGCTTGTACTAAGTTTTGCGGTAGCATTTTGGATCAAAGCATCTACTTTAATACCATTCTGCTCATTTAGCTTATTGATATCTACATTATCAATACGTACTTTTTTGAGGTCAATATGCAGTGCTTCAGCTTCCTCTTCAACTGTTTTTTTCGAGGCTAATGCATTGATCAAGTTCAACGTCCCATCTTCGTGCTGCACTAGATCGATCACCCCGCCACTGAGTCTTAACTTACGAATGGTCATATCCCCAGATAGTATTGACCATAAATTGAATCCCAGATAAACATCTTCGAGATGCAATATTTCATTGTCTCCAGATTGTTTGGATTCGAAGACTCTGACATTTTCAAGGTCTATTGATATATGGGGGAAATTAGCAAAGGGAGAAATGTGTGAATCTTCAACGCTGACCTTTCCTTCAAAATCTTCATTTAAGGTAGCAATGATCTCTTGTACCACTTCGTCTTGCTTTACATAAAGCACTGTTATTAGCAAAAGAAGTAGCGTTACCGGAATGGCAACAAGAAAGATCAAAAGACGTTTGATAAACTTCCTTTTAAAGAATTTAGACAGGTACTTCATGCAATACGATTCGATGAATTCAAAAATCGTATAAAATGAGATCAAATTCAAGCGGATGGATCAATTCCTTGATCCAAATATCGATGATCCTACTCTGACCATAGTAGATCCCTCTTCAATCGCGAGTTTATAATCTCCACTCATACCCATGGAAATTGTATTAAAGGACGCGTTTTTGAAAAATTCAGAAGACAAATGCTCAAAGATCTCTTTTAAATGCTTGAATTCTTTGCGTATTTGAGTCTCATTATCCGTAAAGGTTGCCATCCCCATTACACCTATGATCTCAATGTTGAGCAACTCTTTAAAAACATCTGAACGTAACATTTCAAGTGCTTCGGATACGTCAAAACCAAATTTCGTTTCTTCCTCAGCAATATGAAATTGAAGTAAGCATTTAATAATACGGTCATGTTTTTTGCCTTGCTTGTCTATTTCCTTTAGGAGCTTTAGACTATCCACCCCATGAATAAGATGAACAAATGGTGCAATATATTTTACCTTGTTTGTTTGGAGGTGACCGATCATGTGCCATTGGATATCTTTTGGCATCTCCTCATATTTAGAAACAAGCTCTTGGACCTTGTTTTCTCCAAAAACTCTTTGACCGGCATCGTAAGCTTCCATGATCAAAGAAACCGGTTTGGTCTTTGAAACAGCGACTAGCGTCACATTTTCAGGAAGGTCACGCTTTATTGCATTTAAACTATCCGCAATCATTCGTTTATGTTGTAAATCGTTAGTCCACTGCGCAATTTTGGCTCAACCCATGTTGATTTTGGCGGCATGATGAGATCGTGGTCTGCCACCGCTTTAACATCTTTCATTTCAGCCGGAAACAGAAAGAAGCCTAATCGATAATCCCCTCGAAGAATTTTCTTTTCTACCTTTTTGAGAGATTCCGTTCCGGGAACGAATTCAATATTCTCGTCAGTCTTTAGATCTTTTATGCCTAGAATAGGAGTAAGTACCAGTCTTGTGAGGATGTCCGAATCGAGTGATAGTACAGGATGATCAATACCCTTTAGCTCATCTTTACAATCCAATATAAACCATTCTCCATCAAAACACATAGTAAGCTGATGTTTATGCACGGGCTTTACGGAATTGGTACTTTGAGAGACAATGAAATGCTTCTCTAGTGCTCCTAATAATTCGTTTTTAGAAAGACTAACGTTTTTAATTAATCTATTGAATTCGAGTATATTAAGCTTGTTCTCTTCAAGTAAAAAAGCAAGAAAGAAATCCTCATTAGGGTAGTGCTGTTCACCCTTGGTATTCCTAAGATTTCGCACCCCTGCAGATGACGCAGATCTATGATGTCCATCGGCTATGTAGATCTCTGGAACATCTCTGAAGTGCATGATCAGTTCATCACTTTCTTCTGGATTCAATATCCATAATTCGTGCTTGATCCGATCTGTCGTTGTATACTCGTATTCCGGTCTTTCCATCGACTTGTTATGAAGTAAACGTTCGATATGACCGCCTTCATCTGCGTAGGAAAGCAGCACGGGTTCTGCATTGTAACCCACAATATCCAGGTATTCCGTGAACATTTGCTCTCTGGCGGTCAGAGTGGCTTCATGTTTCTTGATCCTGTTGGTTTTGTATTCATCTACGCTGGCACCGGCAATGACTCCAAGATATTCGTGATTATCCTTTGTTTGTCTATACAGGTAGATATGTGGTTGTGCATCTTGAAATAATATGCCGTCCTCAATGAAATTGGCATATGCTGATTTTACCAATTCAAAACGCTCAACGGAATTCGCAGGCGATTTCAGCTTTTGTCCGAATTCAGGATTAATGATATGCAGGAAAGTAAAAGGATTGTCCTGAAGTTTTGCCTTCAGGACATTCTTTTTATATGTGTAATAAGGACGTGTAGCAACAAGATGTACCTTGTCGCGTGTAGGTCGGATCGCCCTAAATGATTTGATTTCTGCCATTGAACTTAAAACGTTCCGAACTCACCAATGATCAGGTCTGCCAATTCTTCTCCGATCCTATCCTGTGCTTCAACAGTTGCAGCACCGATATGAGGAGTGCAAGCGATCTTTGGATGACTCAAAAGATCTTTTCTAGGATTCGGTTCGTTTTCAAATACATCCAGAGCAACGGCTGCAACTTTCCCGCTATCCAATGCTGCTAGAAGTGCATCTTCATCAATAACACCACCTCGGGCGGCATTAACCAAACGAACTCCATCCTTCATCAAAGCGAATTCTTTTGTTCCAATTACAGCAGATCCATCTGCCTGCTTTGGAACGTGCAATGAAATATAATCAGCAGCGCCAATAACAGTTGAAAGATCAGCTACAGGTGTTATGTCCACACTAACTTCAACATCATTCCCGATCTTAACGGTGATCTCTCTTGATTCTGTGAACATGTCAACAGCAAGAACATTCATTCCGCATCCAAGAGCATATGATGCCAAGCTTTGACCAATACGTCCAAAACCTACGATCAGGAGGGTTTTCCCTTTCAGCTCAACACCTTTACCGTAATTCTTTTTCAGTGTTTTAAAATCACCGGTTTCCATGTTCTTGTAAGAGTCGTGTAAAAAACGAGAAATGGAGAACATGTGACCCATTACTAGCTCAGCAACGGACTGACTAGAGGAAGCAGGGGTATTGACAACCTTAATGCCTTTATCACGACCATACTGAACGTCGATGTTATCCATTCCAACTCCTCCGCGTCCGATCAATTTTATTCCGGGACAAGCGTCAATCACTTCTTTTCTGACAGTAGTAGCACTACGCACCAGGACTACCTCAATATTTTGCTCATTGATCCCTTCGATCAAATTATCTTGTTCGATTTTATCTGTGATCACCGTATATCCTGCAGCACGTAGTTTTTCGGCTCCAGCCGGTGAAATTCCATCATTTGCTAATACTTTCATCTCTTATCCTTTGATTCTTGCAAATTCATTCATTACATCAGTCAGTACTTTTACACTTTCCAAAGGAAGCGCGTTGTACATAGATGCTCTGTAACCACCAACTGAGCGGTGACCTTTCAAACCTACTATTCCTGCATCATTCCACATTTTATCGAAATCAGCTTTAAGATCTTCATTGGTCAAAAGGAAAGTAACGTTCATTTCCGATCTGTCTTCCGTAGCGACAGTTCCTTTGAACAATGGGTTGCTATCGATCTCATTGTATAACAAATCAGCCTTCGCCTTGTTTCTTACCGCAGCCGCATTCACTCCGCCATTGGAAATAAGGTCTCTTAGGTTGAGCATAGCAACGTAAACAGAGAAAACAGGAGGTGTGTTGAGCATTGAATCTTTTTCAGCATGCGCTTTTAGGTCTAAATACTTCGGCATGAAAGAAGAGCTTGATTTTCCTAGGATATCATCTTTGACAATATACAACGTTGCTCCTGCAGGTCCAAGATTCTTCTGAGCTCCGGCATAGATCATGTCGAATTTAGATACGTCTACCGGTTTGGAGAAAATATCAGAAGACATATCGCACACCAATGGTAGGTTGGTGTCAACAATATCCTTGAATTGTGTACCAAAGATCGTATTGTTGGATGTGTAGTGGATAAAATCCACGTCGTTCGGTACAGTATATCCTTTTGGAATATAACTGAAATTTTGATCCTCACTACTTGCAAATACGTTAACATCAATTCCAACGGCCTTTGCTTCACCGATCGCTCCTTTTGCCCATGTTCCGGTGTTAATGTATCCTGCTTTCTTCGTTTCGCGCATCATATTCAATGCTGCGATAGTAAAGCCTAAGGTGGCTCCTCCCTGAAGATAAAGTACTGTGTAGCCATCAGGAACATTGAGTGCTTTTTTCACGAGCTCTCGTGCTTCTTCCATCACAGCGACATAATCGCTGCTTCTGTGGGAAACCTCAAGAATTGAAAGGCCATTAAAATCAAGCACGGCCTCAGCGGATGCTTTGAATACATCTTGCGGAAGAATACATGGTCCCGCTCCGAAATTGTGTTTCATTTTCTAGTTTATTTGTAAAAAAAAAGCTGCCGATGAGGCAGCTAATATTGTAAGTATTTAAGATTCAGAGGATTCTTCAGATTTCTTAGCTGCCGTTTTCTTTGTTGTGGTAGTTTTTTTGGCAGTTGTTTTTTTAGCAGCAGCTGTTTTTGTTGTCTTAGTTGCTGCAGTTGTAGTCGCTTTTTTAGTAGTAGTCTTTTTCGCAGTAGTCTTTTTTTCGGGAGCAGCTGCTACGACTGAATTTGTAGATTTCTTTTTTGGACGTGAATTTCCATAGCTTCCTCTAACTCGTTTTCCTTTGGCTGTTTTAATATCTCCCTTACCCATAATGTGTTGGTTTTTAATTAGTGAATCGTTGTGACAAATATATCATTCTTTTTCTAAAATACGTTTTCTGATTTCATGCTCAACGGCAATCCCTTCCTTAACTATTTTGGTGCACCAGCCGATCTTAACTTTGGTTTGCTCTTCATGATTTAGCTTCCAATTCAGTCCAGAGGCTTCTAATCTGCTGCGCAGTGTATTCAGTATGATCGCAACTGAAACAGATACATTAAAACTCTCCGTAAAACCGTACATCGGTATTTTTACTAGCTCGTCGGCTTCGTTCTCAACTACATGTGAAATTCCCCTGCGTTCAGTTCCGAAAACAAATGCCATGGGCTGAGTGATATTGAGGTCGAAAATTGTACTTGTAGCATGTGGGGAAGTAGCAATGATCTTATATCCCTTTGATTTTAGCTCACTGATGCATTCCATTTCCGGATTGTCACCAGTCGAATGGGAGTAGAGATCAACCCAATTCCCTGCGCCTCTGGCAATCTCTCGTTGTATCGTATAGTCTTGCCCTTTCTCAATGGCGTGTAGATCCTGTATTCCGAAACAGTCACAAGTCCTCAATACGGCCGATGCATTGTGGTCCTTCCTGACATTTTCCATTACAACTGTGATATGCCTTGTTCGATCTGCTGCAATTCGGTCAAACATTTCCTGTTTGGAAGTGTTGATGATATTGTAGAATTGAGAAAGTACCTTTTCGTCTATTGTCATGGGTGTAAAATAAAAAGGGGACCCAAAATAGGATCCCCTTGAATGATTTTGTGAACGGATTAGTTCAATTTCCCAGAAAGATCCGCACCTGCTTTAAAACGTACAACGTTTTTAGCAGCAATTTTGATCTCTTTTCCAGTTTGTGGGTTACGTCCTGTTCTTGCAGCTCTTTTAGAAACTGAGAAAGATCCGAATCCTACCAAAGAAATACGGTCTCCTTTTTTCAAAGCGGCAGCAGTCGCGTTTACAAATCCGTCCAATGCTTTTTTCGCATCAGCTTTTGACAATCCAGCATCAGCTGCGATAGCATCAATCAATTCTGCTTTGTTCATAGTTTTGGTTTTTAGTTTGTTTAAACAAATTGTTATCGAGACAAATATATCTGAATATCCAAGCCAGACAAGTGTTTCAGCGAAAAAAACCGACTTTTTGTGGATAAAACCACTATTTTGTGGATAAGTAGCCCTAAAAAGTACTGTTTTAGTGGGTTTTAGACGATTAGAAGTGGTTGGAAGGGTCAAAGTGACCAATCTGAAATGTCATTTCCAGCTAAAAATTCTTTAGCAGACATTTTACGTTTTCCTTCCGGTTGTAATTCGAGCACTTCAACATAATAATCTGAACAAGGAAATAGAATTCCATTAGATGACCGTTCTAAATGATGTCCTTCAATGACTGGAGTATCCGTTTTTAGCGAACGGAATATTTTGAAGGTTTTATAGGAGTCGTCTTTTAATGAACGCAGTTTTATCCATGCTGCCGGGTAGGGTGAGAGGCCTCTTATTTTATTATGAACTTCAGCTGCTGTTAATTGAAGGTCAATCTCGCAATCTTCTCGAAAGATCTTTGGAGCGTGCTTCAGAGCGCTAATATCAAAACTGCCCTGATCGATCGCCTGATAATCTCCTGACTGGATCTTATCCAATGTTGATAGCACGGTTTCAGTTCCAAGATGCATCAATCTTTCATACAGTTCCCCGATCGTTTCATTTTCGCCAATACTCACGCTGCGCTGTTCAATAACCTTACCAGTGTCGATCTCGTGGTCAAGAAAGAATGTAGTGACTCCGGTACTTTTCTCTCCGTTGATGATCGCCCAGTTAATTGGTGCAGCACCTCTGTATTGAGGTAGTAAAGAAGCATGTAGATTGATAGTGCCTTTTGGAGGCATGTTCCATACTGCTTCCGGTAACATTCGGAATGCTACTACGACAAAAAGGTCGGCATGATAAGATTCTAACTGTTGAAGAAACGTGTCGTCTTTGAGCTTTTCAGGCTGGAGAACTTCAAGTTTGTGATCTACAGCATAGCGTTTGACTGCAGATTCATTCATTTTTAATCCACGACCGGCCGGTTTGTCAGGAGCAGTAACCACCGCTTTAACCTCAATACCGTGCTTAAGTATTCCATCAAGAATGGTGACGGCGAACTCTGGCGTTCCCATGAATACGATACTAAGTCCTTTCATAATACTTTGCTTTGCCATTTAAAGAAACGAAGATAGCTATAGGATAATAGACCTAATGTTATAAAGTAGATGTACTCAACAGACCAAACCCAAAACAATGATACATGAAAGACTTTGATCAGGATGTATGCTGATAAAATGTATATGAATACCGCAGTAAGCTCAACAATAAATGTGAATCGCGTATTTCCGGTACCACTGATGGATTGAAAATAAACACTTGAAATTCCGAAAATTAAAATTGATCCAAATACAAATCGTAATATCTCAATGGATTCTTGCTGGATAGACGGGTCGGGATTGATTAGAGAGACAAGAGCGGAAGGATACAATATCATGCCGTGGGTGATCAATAATAAACTTAAGATAGTTAGCATTTGGATTTTGCGCTGAGCAAGCTTAACGCCATTAAAATCTTTCTTACCTACGTATTGACTTACATATGTTTTAGTCGTTCCGGCAAAACCCCAGATCGGGACAAAAGTCAGGAAGTATAGCGAACGTATGACTTGAGAAATTGTGAGCTCATGCGTTCCCATTTGTTCGATCCATATGAAAAATGTAGTCCACGTAGATAAAGCAACTAATCCTTGAAGCATGATAGGGCTGCTTAACTTGAAAAGACGAATGATCGATTGCTTCTTTACTCTTAAGTGACGTATTATTTTATGCTGCTTTTGATCTTTATTATTAAGAAATGCATACAGTAGATAGATCAGCCCAAGAGCTTCTGCAAAGGTAGATGCGAGCGCTGCACCTTTCAATCCCATAGCCGGAAGGGAACCTATTCCAAAGATCATGAAATAATCCAGGGCTATGTTTCCGATTGCAATGACCAAGGAGCCCATTAAAACGACCCCTGTCTTTCCGATCGAAAGGAAGTATGCATTGATTGCGAGAATACCTACTGAAAAAAATAATCCCAAAGATCTGTATTGTACGAATTGAGCTTCTCCCACGGCAATTTCATTGTTCGAAACAATACTTTCGATCAACGGGGGCATGAGAACTTGTGCAATCGCAAATAAAACGATCGCACCGATGAAGTTTAGAAATAGAGCAGAACCGAAAAGTTGCGGCAGCTCGCGGCTTCTTTCCTCACCAATTCTTCTGGCCATGAGGATTTGCGTTCCATCGCTCATTCCCATCAGAATAACATACAATGTTATATATAACAGGCCTGCGTTTCCTGCGGCATCGAAATCAATCGTGTTGTATCTACTGAGAAATGCGGAATCGGTGATCATAACGATCGATTGAATGAACGACGATGCCATTAAGGGGATCGCCATTTTGAGAATTCTTTTATACGATATCTCTAGCATTAATCAATTCTTAGGACGAGTCCTTTTAAATACTCACCTTCAGGGTGTGAGGCATTTATAGGGTGGTCTCCCGGTTGGTGCAGCTGGGCAAGTATTCGCACGTTTCTGTCGGCTTCAAAGGCGGCAGCAATAATTGTGTTTGTGAAGAGTTGTTTGTCTACTACCTGACTGCATGAAAATGTAAAAAGAATACTACCTGGCTTTAATTGCTTAATTGTAGCAGCATTTAGTCTTTTATATCCTTGCACAGCCTGATGTCTTTTGGTTCTGCTCTTTGCGAAAGCAGGAGGGTCCAAAACAACAACATCATAATCTTCCGGCAAATCCTTAATAAATTGCATAGCATCTGCAACGATTGACTTTTGTCCTTTTTCGAACTTATTGAGCGCAATATTCTGATCTGTAAGCGCAATAGCTTTCTTTGAGCTGTCCAATGAATGCACCAAAGCAGCATTGTTCTTAAGGGCAGCAAGACTAAATCCTCCGGAATAACAGAAAGTATTCAGTACTTTTTTGCTTCGAGCGAATTCTCCGAGGAGCTTTCGGTTTTCTCGCTGGTCGATAAAAAAACCTGTTTTTTGACCATTCACCCAGTCGATCGCATAAGAGATTCCATTTTCTAATGCTATGTGCGGTACTGTAACCTCGCCAAAAAGATATTGATCTATTGGTTCAAATTGTGAGGGCAGCGTGTCTGATGATTTGGAGTATATGGCAATCAGACGATCCTTTAAAACAAATTTCAGGGCATCGACAATTTTGTCTAGCAATCGATACATGCCGTAAGTATGACACTGAATGACAGCTACTCCTGCGTAGTAGTCTACGATCAGTCCCGGAAGTTGGTCTCCTTCGCCATGAACCAATCTGCAGATGTTATTATCTGTTCTGAACAAATTGAGCTGTTCGCGAAGGTCAACTGCATTTCCAATTCGATTTCGAAAGAACGCATTATCAATTGCCGCGTTTTCAAAAGTTAAGATCCGAACGCTGATACTTCCATCGTTGTAAAAACCTTTGGCTAGGAATTCTCCTTCCTCGTTCTCTACTGATACGATATCTCCTTCCTCGATACCTTTAGCGGTAGATTTGATCGCTCCGGAAAAAATCCATGGATGCTTTCGTTGAATGGATTGCGTTTTTGTATTAAAGATGCGGACTGTTCTTTTCAAATCAGGAATTTTGCAGCGAAAATAAACACATTAATCCTATTTTTGGGTTAAAATTTCCCCATGAATTGTACGGTTCGAATTTTCTTATTGAATGATGATTTTTCTCAAGAGTATGCTGATCAACATAATAATGGTCAAGAATCAGAGCTGAACAGAAGGTATGATTGGGAAGATGAGCTGCAAATCAAAATACCTGTCATTCGTTTCGAAGAATATAAAAATGATGTATTTGCACTTCAGGGAACCTTGCCTGATGGAAAGGATTTTCTGGAGGAGGTTCCGAATATGAGAAAATTCGTATTCTTCGGGACAGATGAAGTTCCTGTTGCACAGATAGCCTGTTCGGAATTACTTTTTGAAAGTTTTAAGGATGAGGTAAAAGGTGATGAGTTGGAATTTAATTTGATCCTGAAGGATCGTGAGCCCTTGTCTAATCCTGTTCCCGGTATTTACATTGCTGCGAGAGATTATCCTAAATCACTGATCTTCGAATGATTCGTGTAGAACAGCTTGGTGTAAAACGTGATAAATGGGTTCTGAGAGGAATCGACATCGAATTTTTGCCCGGAGAACGCGTTGGTATCATTGGCAAGAGCGGTGCAGGTAAAAGTACATTTTTGAAGGCCATCAGTGGGATGTTGGATGTGCAGGAAGGCGGCGTGTATTATAATAACAAGAAGATCATAGGGCCAAGTGTTAAGTTGGTTCCCGGGTACGAAGAAGTTCAGTTGGTTGATCAGGAATTCAGGCTTGATCCTTATCATACAGTAGAGGAAAACATTAGAGAAGCCCTGTTATTTCTTGATCGAGAAGAGCGAGATGACCAAGTAGAATCATACTTGCAGTTAACAGAATTGAGCGGGATCCGAAATGTTAAAGCGCATTTAATTTCAGGAGGAGAAAAACAGCGTCTCGCAATTGTTAGAGCATTGTCTACCGAACCTGACATGTTGATCTTGGACGAACCTTTTGTCCATCTGGACTCACGAATGAGGGACAAAATGATGGAACATATTTCGAGAATCCAGCAATCGAATGGAATGGGGCTTGTCATTGCTTCTCATGATGGGGCAGAGCTCATGGGATTCGTAGATAAAATAGCCTATCTGAATAATGGTGGTATCAGACGTTTCGAGGATGCTACTGAGATGTACTACCGACCGGAATCAAAAGAGGAGGCTGAATTGCTTGGATATGTTAATGAGATAAATGTGAATGGTGAATTGATCTTATTTCGTCCAAATCAATACTCGGTTGTAGAGGACGGGATTACTTTAAATTTGGAATCTGTAAAAGATAGAGGAGGAATATTATATCACCATTACAGGACGCAAAAAGGAGAGGGTGTATTGCTTTATTCAATGAATGAGCTTTCACCGGAATTAAGTATAGATGTGAATAAGGAATGGAGAAGATAAAGGAGCAACTACTGCTGATCTGGAAAGTTTTTCTGGATTTCTTAAAGGACTTGCCTTTGATTCATGGAGCTGCATTGGCATATTATACCATATTGGCGTTAGTACCGATTTTATATCTAAGCTTTCAATTTTATGGAGCTATTGTAGGTGATGAGTTCATAAAAGTTACGCTAGAGAGTTTTCTGAAGAAGGAAATTGGTATAGACAATATCGGTGTGTTCGTTGATATGTTGAATGGTGTTGATCTTGCAGAGCAATCATTTGCGTTAAAAGTATCAGGTTTTATTGCCATTGCTTTTTCTTGCACTGCTATTCTCAGCTCATTAAGAACAAGCATCAATACATTTTATAAGATTACTCCACCGAAGAAAAAGCCGCATAAACTAATATTGTCAGAACTTATTTTTCGCCTGGTAGCGCTGTTGTCCGTAGCTTCAGGTGTTCTTTTGATCATGATGATCTATTTCGCAGAAACGGTATTACTGGGGGTTAGTTCGGATCTGTTTGCAGATCGAGCAGTCATTCACTGGTTCTTCATTGAATTTGCAAAACACGGTTTACCAATTGTTTCAAATGTGTTGCTTTTGATCTTTGTCTTTAAATATTTACACGATGGCAGGGTAAGCTGGAAAGTAGCAAGGAGAGGTGCGATCGTGACAGGTGTGCTTCTGTATCTGGGACAGGTAGGTCTAAAGTTGTATGTGACGAATTACTTCTTTGCATCCGGGATAGGTGTTGCAGGATCAATTCTGATGATTCTCGTTTGGGTGTATTATTCTTCGTTGATAGTTTTGCTAGGCGCGAAATTTACCGCGGCTTATGCAAGAAGTAGAGGTGAAAAGCTTACGATTGATTAAAAAATAAACAATTGTTGATAATATTTTAAGAGTATTGTTTATCTTCGTAAAAAAGATGAATGATGCATTTTGGAGCTAATTTAAAATTACTCAGAAACAGAACGAAACGTTCACAAGAGGAAGTAGCAACAGATTTAGGTCTTACACGAAGTACATATTCAGGTTATGAAAATGGTGTGGCGCAACCAAGTCTGGAGATGCTTGTAGCCTTGAGTAATTATTACAAAGTGACTTCTGATGATCTTATAAAGAAAGATCTTTCAAAGGCTAGTGAATCTGAGCTAGGCTTGATAGAGAAGGGGATACAGGTCGATGTTAAAGGACAAAAACTACGTGTACTCACGTCTGTTACCAACGAGAATAACGAAGATCTGATCGAGTTGATACCGGAGAAGGCGAGAGCGGGATACGCTGCTGGCTATGCAGATCCGGACTATTTAAAAGTATTACCTACATTCCATTTACCATTTTTGGCAAGAGATAGGAAGTATAGATCTTTTCCAATCAAGGGAGATTCAATGCCGCCCGTTGTTGAAGGTTCATATGTGGTTGCAGAGTTTGTACAGAACTGGATGTCCATAAGAAACGGTACACCTTGCATTGTTGTAACGAAGGACGATGGAATAGTCTTTAAGATCCTCCATAATTTCCTTGAGTCAGATCAGTCTTTTAAGCTGATCTCAACAAATCCTTCTTACGAGCCATATATGGTTCATGTAAACGATATAATAGAGATATGGAAGTTTGTGAACTATATTTCTCCTGAACTACCTGAAGTTAGAATGGATGATTCTTTGGTATCTAAATCGCTGAGAAATCTTCAGGATGAGATCCAGGAATTAAGGGCTAAAATGAAGTCCTGATAAACACTTCATCTTTAAGCGCAATTTTTTCTTCCAGGAGGAGCGCACGAAGAATATCCTTTAACTCAGAGCGATCTTTGTTCAAATGTTGTTCGATGTGTTCGATTTTACCAGGCAGTGCGCTTAGGATCATCTTTTTGATAGTGTCCTGATCAAGTGGGCTATTTTCCTTTAAACAATTGTCACATTTGCCACATCTTTTGCTATTTGACCCGAAATATGTGGAGATAAGAGCAGATCGACAATATGAACTCGAGATATATTCGATAACCTGATCCAATCGATATTTGTCTTTTTCTTTCCTGTTAATGTAGACTTCGGGTGCGATCTGCAATTCCTGAATACTTTTACGTTCTTGTGTGTAGACCAATTGGGGTTCATCTGTTTGCAAAAGCAATTCAATGACTCCAAATTGAGCTAGCTGCTCTAATTTTTTTCGAAGCTGAGCAGTACTGAGGTTCGTAATCTCGCATATTTTCTTTTCGTCAATACGCACAAAACGATCAAACACACCTGGATACGATCTTAGTATTGGTAATATAACTGTATTCAAATCAGGATGAGCAACCTGGAACTTGTACAGGGCTGCTTGTCCGATGATCATTCGCATTCTAGTAGGAAGGAAAACATTTTCCTCGAAATAGATGTTATTGTTCGCAGCAAGTATTTTGAGAGAAGCATATACTTCACTAGTGTTCAAATTAAATTTTTTGGAGAAATCATTTAGGTTAAAACTGAATGACTCGTCCAATCCAGAGCCAATGGCAATTTGCAAGTAATTACCAATGGCATCATATACTTTTTTGATCTTATCCAAAGAAGGATACTTTCTTTCTAATTGCTGTTGATGCAATTCGATATCTGTATTGTTGTAAAAGATCAAAGCTCTGCTATCCTTTCCATCACGACCAGCTCTTCCTGCTTCCTGGTAATATGCCTCAAGGTTATTCGGGAATTCAAAATGCAAGACAAATCGAACATCAGGTTTGTCAATGCCCATACCAAAGGCATTGGTTGCTACCATTATGCGTAAATTGTTATTTAACCACTCCTTAAGCATGAACGAGCGGTCATTTGCTGTCATTCCTCCATGATAGATTCCGGCTGCAACACCGGCGGCACGCAATTGGATGGCGATTTCCTTAACGTTTTTGCGCGTTTGGCAATAGACTATTCCACTTGTATAGTTGTTGCGTTCACAGAATTCTAGAATTGCATTTAGTTTATTATCACGTTGAAGAACCTCGTAGATCAAATTCTCTCTTTCAACACTTCCTTCTATTACTTTCGGATTGCGTAATTCGAGCTTTTCAATAATATCTGCCCTGACTTCATGCGTAGCAGAGGCTGTCAATGCCATGAATGGCACCTCCGGGTGATAGGCGCGCAAAGCTGAGATCTTACTGTAACTCGGTCTGAATTCCGGGCCCCACTCAGAGATGCAATGGGCTTCGTCGATCACTACGAGCCCTACATTCATTAACTTGAAGCGTTCGACAAATAGTTTTGATTGCAGTCGTTCAGGGCTTAAATAAATGAACTTCGTATTTCCGAATCTTGCATTATCTAGCTCAATATCTAATTCTCGATAAGACATTGCGCTGCTCAGCATAACAGC
>SBGS01000076.1 GCA_006226555.1 Bacteroidota bacterium | reverse complement strand
TATATTTTGAAATTACAAATGTATACATCTGTATAATGGTTAAATTTCATTAAAAGACAATCAAAGGGGAATGAAATTTGTAAATTGGCCTTACATGATACGAATTGCATTTCTATTGATCTTTGCTTTTCTCTCTCTTCGAAGTGAAGCACAGTGTGAGCAAGTTTTATTTGAGGGAAAAGTTATTGATACAATTCGCCCCAAGAGTTTCTACAATCTCATGATTGTGAATCGCAGTACAGGCCAGGGTGTATTTGGTCATGCTAATGGTACTTTTTCCGTTTACACGCGCCCTAGTGATACTGTTACATTATCGGTTAAAGGATATCCCTTGATCACAGTAGTTGTACAGCCTGATAATGATTGTCAGTATCACAGAACTTTTGCGATAGAAGCTAATATTCAGGATATAGAGGAAGTTGTAGTAAAACCTCTGAAGTCTCTGGAACAAATACGGCAAGAACGTGAAGCTTTAGCAATGAGAGAAACAAGAATGGTGACTGGTATAGATGTGCTACAGAGTCCTATTACAGCGCTATATCAAGCTTTTTCGAGAAAGGAAAGATCGAAAAGATGGGTAGCGGAGCAAGAGTTTAAGGATGATCAAAGAAGAGTAGTTAAAGAACTTTTGCGTAATTATGTAGCTTTCGAGATCATAGAGCTATCTGATGACGAGTTTGATGAATTTATTGCATTTCTAAACGTTGATGAAGTATTCTTAAAAACGGCTTCAGAGATGGAGCTGATCACATTCATCAAGGATAAATACGAGCATTACAAATTATTTGGGCCTCAACGCTGAGGAATATGCCCTCCCTTTGTAGCAGGAATATCCAGTATCCAGGTGTAGTACCCAATGAAATGAGCATTGAAGAAGCCTTGTTTGTTAAACCACGTGTCAGAACTAGGGAAATAGCAGCGGTTCTTTTCACTTAGACCTCCCACCTTCGTTTGTGGAGCAATTCCGTCTTGTAGACATGCTGGGATCTTTTCATTGTATTTACTTCCGTATTGCCAGACATACTGCCATTCATTAGGGTTTACCTTTCCACTCATTCCGTTTTCCGGGGCAATTATTACTAGTCCTCCAAAATTTACATTACCTCTAAGTGATTCGATCATTCCGGTTGCATAGGCAAACCCCATGCTATGCGCCACAATGTAGATAGTGTCGTTAAGTGAGTGCCCTGGCAATTCATTTAAAATAGAGATCAGGTTTTTACCCGCTATTTCACCATTTTTCGCGCGTTCCCTGAAACCTCGTTTGTTTGGTCTTATCGGAAGTAGGGTGATCGTTTTAGAAGGACCATTGCCATATAATGTTTGGGTACTGATCTTTAGCTCTCCGCATGTATGATGCTTAGGGTCAGGGCATCGTTTTGGATAGGAGGCTGCAGTTTTCGTAAAATTGAACAGTGTTCTATAATTTGAGCTACTGACGGAAAAGTGCCCATCAGCGTAAAAAGTCTCTTGTGGGTTTATTCGCTGCTTTAATTTATCATCTATCGCTTGCCATGGTTGCCAATAATCGTAACGGTCAAAATTGTAGATCATATTACTCGTTTGAGGATATTCGAGTCCACGATTCAATACGTCGTCAAAGTTCTCCTGGAAATTATGGCCTATACTGGTTGGTCTATAGCCATTTACAAAAAGTAAGATGCGCTTTGCCGGATCTTCACCGTGTATTTTTTCCTTTAAAGGAATTCCAAGATGATTGTACAATTCGCTACTGATACTGTCGCCCATGTGTTTTCGAATGATAAGATAATGGGAGGGAGCGGCGAAGTACATGTTTTCCTCCGGAATTATAATCGAATCAGATGAATTCGTAAACTTGATACTGTATAGGGAATCTTTTGAATAATAAGCGTCAAAATAGAGCACTGGCTTGCGCTTTTTTAAGATCCACTTACCGTTTCGCTCTACAAGAATTTCCGACCGAAGCTCTTTTTGATTCTTTGTTCTTAAAATATTATTGTAAAGTATAGAACTACGAACTTCATCGGGAGACATCTTGTCGAGTTCTTTAATGTGGCCTCCGTAAACTTGAAACATGGACAGTTCAAAATTTACGAGATGGTAAACGAAAATGTATAATGCTGCAAAAAATGAAAAAAGAACAGCTGCTTTGAGGTTTTTCTTTAATCTCGGCGTGGCGTCCCGTTTGAAATGTCTTACTTGTCTACTTCTAAAGACGATTAACGTGAGTGTTACAGCACTCCACAGAATAAGGTGCCAATAATTGATCGTCAGATTCAAAAAACTTACAGCTGTATGGAATAACTCATCCTGAATATCAAGGTGATAGGAATAATAGTTCTTTTTAAATGGCCTCAGAATTGATTTTAAGGGGGATCTATCATCGATAATAATATTTCCGTTTTGATCCTCTTTCCACAGATAATAAGCTACCATGCCATTATTGGTAAGTAAATCCTCATCTGAGTCGTAGAAAGAAAATGATCTTGAACTGTGTCTGAGTCTTAACCATTGTACTGATGTCAGCTGATGACCGTCTCCAATGTCCATTAAATTTTGAGTTGTCCCTTTTTTAGGACCATTGTGAAGCCAGCTATCTTCTAAAATGCCAATGCCTCTCGAAAGTTCTCGAATGATCATTTTAGGAGAGCTGATCATAGCGTCCGACGTAGCAAAGATCATTGCTTTATTAGCTGCACCATATGCTGTAAGAGTAGAATCCTTAAAAGAGTCGATCAGGAAAATATAGTACGCATTTTTATCTGCACCGGGATAGGTTTGAAAGAACCTATCTCTAAGCGAGCGCATTTCCTGAGTGTAGATAAGGTGGTCTTTATTTGGGTTTGAAAAAACTTTGTCATCCGGAAAGAGGGTATCCTTGAAGTACACACTGTTACTGATAAAAACATCCATCCCGGCCTGACCGTATACTTTGTTCAGTTCATTTTGAAATTCGCCAAGTTCAATAGTGCTTTTTGTTGATACAATGACGATGTGTTCTACTATTCTTTTAAATACAACGATCTTAAGGATAGCCTGCGTTTTTTTTCTATATCGCAGCTCGAGTAGAGTAGTCTCTTTAAATTCAGGAAGGGTTAGGTTAATAGTGTCTTCCTCGATGTTCAGATCTATATTAATGGGAACATTATCTACGTACCATTCAAGTTCAGATCTTTCAATGTCTACAGATGTAATGACTCTCGCCGGCTCGCTTGATCCCAATGTTATTGATTGAATCGGAGCGATTAGTGTGGTGTCGTTTAAAGTGATTACCTCATACTGTTGGTTCCATTCAGGATAGATTGGAGTATCAAAACCTCCCTTTGATTCCGGGTGTTTAACAAACTGGAATGTGTGTCGAATGTCTTTTTCCCACCAATCATTTTGTTGTGAAAGAAGTGTTGGATAACAAACAAGAAAGGTGACCATTAAAACGATCACCTTCAAGATATTTACTTCTTTCATAGTCTTTATCATCTGCCTTCAAGTCGTTGTTGACGTTGCATTGGATTTTCTCTGCTCGATTTTTCTTTGAACAGTTCAAATCTCGATGGAAGTTGTCTTTCCGGCCAATAGTTATTACCGACTTCAGTGTCGGCTATTTCGAGATAAGGATCTAGTACGATCGAATCAACTTTCTTATCGAATATAAATACGCGTGAAACCTTGATTTCATCTCTTCTCCAGATCTCAACAGGAATCTTGATCACTTCCTTTGTTCCGTCTTCAAATGTAAATTCAAGAATAATTGGCATCGGAATTCCTCCAATATTCTCAAACGTCAACTCGTAGAACTGCTTTCCGCTGTTCAGAAGTTCAAGATCTTCCTTCGAAAGTTTTGCTTTAAACGCTTCATACTCTTCTAAGTGAAGTGCATCTACTTTATAACGATCTAATTTTGCGTAGAAGTCGTCAATGTTCGCATCTCTCTCGTTTACAGTTTCTTTTATCGCTGTTGGATTTCGGATCTCACCGATACCTTTGGGTTGAGCGGCGTCTGCTTCTTTCTTCTTGGCGAATTCGACATTAGGATCCATAGTGTTTAATTCGAACCATCTAACTCGATCAATACTAATGTCCACGTGGTCAGTGGTGAAGAACCATGCTCTCCAGAACCAATCGAGATCAACTGCTGATGCATCTTCCATTGTTCTGAAGAAGTCTGCAGGTGTAGGGTGTTTAAATGCCCATCTTTCACAATACGTTTTGAACGCATAGTCGAACAGCTCCCGACCCATTACCGTTTCTCGAAGAATGTTTAATGCGGTCGCAGGCTTACCGTAGGCATTGTTTCCAAATTGCCAAATGGACTCTGAATTTGTCATAATAGGAGAGATATAATTCTTATCGCCCCTCATGTAGTCTACGATCATATGAGCAGGTCCTCTTCGCGATGGGTAATTGCGTTCCCATTCCTGCTCAGTAAGATATTGAACGAATGTATTCAAACCCTCATCCATCCATGTCCACTGACGTTCATCTGAATTGATGATCATAGGGAAGAAGTTGTGTCCAACTTCATGAAT
>SBGS01000004.1 GCA_006226555.1 Bacteroidota bacterium | reverse complement strand
CATTTTTGCACCAACTCTCGGGGTGGATGAATTGAAAACAAACGATATTATCAAGTTGGTAGATGAACGTCAGTTTTATTGGATTGGGCGTAAAGACTTCGTCATCAATAGCGGAGGAATTAAAATACACCCTGAGCAAATTGAGCAAAAACTCGGATCATTCATACAAAGGCCCTTTTTCTCTTGTGGGTTACCCGATGAAGAATTAGGAGAAAAGCATATTCTTTGTGTAGAAGGAGATCTATCAATCAAGAAAGAAGACTTGATTGCCCTTTTGAATAAATATGAAGTTCCAAAAGAAATTTACTTTTTCAGATCATTGCATTATACTCACACAAATAAGATAGACCGAAACGCAACACTGCATAACCTGATTCATGCCCGCCGAGAAGTACTATAGAATATTGAATCTGGAACCAGGCGCATCCAGGGATGAGATCCGGAAAGCTTATCGAAAAATGGTAATGCTATATCATCCGGACCGAAATCCTGATCCTGGAGCTGAAGAAAAATTTCTTCTTATCAAGGAAGCTTATGACATTTTGATGGGAAAGAAAGTAGAACATGTAAGAACCACTCGTTCTACAAGTAAAACAAGCTCAGCATCAAAGAAAGAAGAATACGAACAACGCGTAAAAGAAGCTCAAAAGAGGTACGAAGAACAGCAAAAAAAAGAGTTCATCGAAAACGAGCTTTATTTCAGGAAACTCACATCCGGCAGAAGATGGAAGATCATGCGGATAATGGCTTTCACAGGAACTTTGATGGCAGCCTTACTTATCGCCGATCAATTTTTACCACGTCACTACGATACGGACCGGGTGGCTGCCTATAGTTTTAATCGAGCAAACAGCGAGGATGGTCAAAGTATCAGTTTAATTGAAACAGAATCAGGAAGTCGATATTGGATCTCACGTTTCAAATATTCTCTTGTTTCCGTGAATACCTCTATATATATTGAGCGGAGCTGGATCTTTCACAATCCAATACGCATCGTTTCAATTGAAAAATTAGGATACAGCTTCTTCCCTATCCATTTTAGATTTTACAGACATTCCTGGCTTTTGATCATCTTATTTCTACTTCCGATCTTTACCCTATGGTATAAGCGCAGAACAATAAGCTTTACTGTACTTTACAATTTTGTTTATTACGGAATTGGTGGATTAATGCTCTTCTACCTTCTCACCGGAGATCGCTGGGCACACGTTCTAACACTCGGGTTCTTTTAGCGATTTTTCATCGCTCGATCCATAGCAAGCTTGTCATCTTTCTCTTTCAAATCCTGACGCTTGTCATGGAGCTTCTTACCTTTTGCAAGTGCAATTTCAATTTTAGCCCATCCTTTTTCCGAAATAAACATGCGGAGCGGCACTATTGTATTCCCTTTAACTTTAAGAAACTTCTCAATCTTATTGATCTCTTTCCTATTCAACAGGAGCTTACGATCTCCTTTGGGCTTATGGTTATAAAAACTCCCATTTTCGTATGCCGCGATGTGCATATTTCTGATGTAAACTTCACCATCCTCAACAACACAATAAGCCTCCATAATACTCGCTTTTGAATTGCGAATACTTTTAATTTCAGTACCTGTTAATTGAATCCCCGCAATGAATTTATCTTCCAGGTGATACTCAAATCTGGCCTTTTTATTCTGTATGTTGATCTGTTTCTGCACTTTTTAAAAATCCGTTATGCAAAAGTAACACTTCCTCGCTTACTTCTTGCTTCCAAATATGATACCTTTGTATTATGAATCTTCCATCCAAACATTTGGAAAAAGCTGTTGAACAGATGTCCTCTCTCACAGGCATTGGACGAAAGACGGCCTTACGTTTGGTAATTGACCTGTTAAAAAAAGACAAAGAAGCGGTTAAAAGATTCGGTGAGGTTTTCATAGAATTGTCAGAAGGCATTCAAAAGTGTACCGTTTGCGGAAATATTTCCGATGTTGAGATCTGCGGCATTTGCATTGATGAGCGACGCGACCATACCCTAATTTGTGTAGTCGAAGATATCCGTGACATTCTGGCGATAGAAGCAACTCAGAGCTACAAGGGAATGTATCATGTTTTAGGAGGTGTCATCTCACCCATGGACGGAATTGGCCCTTCTGACCTAAATATTTCCTCTCTCATTGAACGTGTTAGCAATAATGAGATCAGGGAGATCATCCTTGCGCTCAGTGCCACAATGGAGGGAGACACAACGAATTTTTATCTATACCGAAAATTAAAAGATTTCGAGATCGCAATTAGCACGCTGTCTAGAGGAGTTTCCGTAGGAAGTGAGTTACAATATGCGGATGAATTAACCTTGAGCCGATCTATCCTGAATCGCCAGCCATTTACCGTTTAAGCAACTTCTTGCACATCTTCTTGTTAAGAAAGTTCAAATCTCACCCTTAAATAGGGTGATCTATAAACTTAGTTTTGAGTATTAACTTTAAACTTATTCATATGTTGAAAGAATTCAGAGATTTCGCCATGAAAGGTAACGTGATGGATCTTGCCATTGCAGTTATCATAGGTGGTGCTTTCGGAAAGATCGTAACATCTCTCGTAAACGATATTCTGATGCCGATAATCGGAATGTTCATTGGAGATAGTTTCGCGTCATTGTCGGTTGATATAAATGGTGTAGCTATTAAATATGGTGCTTTTTTACAAGCGACGGTTGATTTTGTCATCATTGCCTTTGTGATCTTTATGTTGATCAAAGGGATGAATAAAATGAAGAAGAAAAAAGAAGAAGCTCCAGCTCCGGCTCCCGGTCCGACTAAGGATCAGGAGTTACTGATGGAGATCAGAGATCTATTGAAAAAATAGAGTTTTCGACAAAAGGCGCCCTTTCACGAGGGCGTTTTTTTTGTAACCTCCTCAACCCTTCACGTTATACGGTCATTCCAAAACTTCCTGCACGTTGACAAGGTGTAATATTCCATTCTTTACACCTTTCAACGTGTAAAGGTCATTTTGTCATCATTTAAAATGGGAACAATATTTGCTACCTTTGTTGTACGTTCTTTGGGGTCGTATTGGATTTGACAGCGATGAAAGTTGTTAAGTGTAAGCATGTCGAGCCATGTGGTGAGTCTCGTTAAACTCTGGTCACAAAACATAATTGACAATACGTCATACGCTCTCGCAGCTTAATAAACGGAATGTTTATAGAGCTTAATCTTAGCCGAAGCACAGTAGGCAAGACGAGTCTCCTCTCCCACGCCTCCGCCTGATAGGCAGGGATCAAGAGGGATCATTACTTTCAGGATAGCATTACCGATACTTCTAAGGTGGTGCGAGATTTAGAAGATAAGTGCAGTTTTTGGGTGTCTTTGTCCGCGGCTGTGACGAAAATTAATCAAAGACTAAGCATGTAGAAGCCTTAGTAGCTCATTGTTTGGACGAGGGTTCGATCCCCTCCGACTCCACATTTTTTTTCCAAGGTCGCCATTCGGCGGCCTTTTTTTTCATATCACAATCTTTGCGCATAAACATATGCTATGCAATTAATGATCAAATCTTTACAATTATAGTTCGAATACTATTTTCCACTTCTAGAAAATAAATTCCATTAACGACCTCTTCCAGATTAATTATTTCTTGATTCGTATTAAAAACTCCCTCTCGAATGATTTTACCCATATTATCGACTAAAATGTAATTCATTCCTACTATTTCAAATTCACTTTTTACTGTTATATTATCTATTGTGGGAACAGGAAAAATATTGATAGAATTCTCAGATAGTTTAACAATACTACTTAAATCATTACTCGCAATATTAGATCGTGATGTACTATAGTTAATTGACTTTGCCGGATCACAATTATTTGGGTTTACAATTTCGACTTGATAATATACGTAACCATTCGGTGGTGTCAAATCTGTGTATGAATTCAAATTACTTTGGATTGTCGTCAACAAAGTCATATCCGACGGAGTGCTTCCTCTGTAAATGTTATAACTATTATAGCTTAACCCTTCATAATGACTCCATATCAAGTTCCAAGCGCCACCAACACCTGAATTTATAGTTAAATGTATAGTTTTATGAAAATCACTTAAAATTGATTCAAACCCACACGTGTCAAGTATAGATATTTTATACCGCTCAGCTTGCACTGAAGGATTTGAATTCTGATCAATAAAAACACAAAGATCTGAATATGATGTAGATCCAATTTTTACATAATTGTTAGAAACGCTCGTTTCTTTGTAAACGTAAAAGGAGTCTATCATTTGAGACAAAGGTCTTTCCCAAACTATTCTATTTCTATTTGTTAATGAATCAATACCTACAACGCAAACCGATTGGGGCAGTGATGAATTTCCTACTAATGTTAAATTCAATGTTACGATACTATCGCAACCATTCACCGCCTGGAAAGACTGCGTATATATTCCTGTTGCACTATAATCTATATTATTCCAGGTGTAAACTGAGCCATCACAAATAGACTCACTAAAACCGCTTTGAATAGAATTATTTATTGTTAAATCAATTGTA
>SBGS01000159.1 GCA_006226555.1 Bacteroidota bacterium | reverse complement strand
GTGGATCGCGTTTTTCTTGACGTTTTTTGTTTGGTTTAACATGGCCCCGCTGCAGAGTGCTATGGTTGATGCATTTTCATTTTTAGATTCATCGAATTTTAAATCTCTGCTTCTCTGCAACGTAGCATTAACCATCCCGGCTAGAATCGTAATTGGAGCATTAGTTGATAAGCACGGACCAAGAGTTGTTTTCTCGGGACTTATGATAGTTACAGTAATTCCAGGATTGCTTTTCGCATTCGGTAATTCGTTTATGCAACTCGTTATTACCCGATTGCTTTTAAGTTCTATAGGCGCAGGTTTCGTTATCGGAATTAAAATGACGGATAATTGGTTTCCTCCTAAGTACATTGGTAGAGCAGAAGGATTTTACGCAGGATGGGGAAATTTCGGTTCTGCGGCTGCGGCCGGTATAATTCCAGTTTTGGCATTAACAATAATTGGCGGTGCAACAGGATGGAGATGGTCGATGGCAATTAGTAGTATTGTAACCGCTCTTTACGGAGTTTTCTATTACTTCAAAGTGAAAGACTACCCCGATGGAAGAGAGCCTGTGAAAAATGAAAAGAAAAAAGTTTCAAGCGTTTTACCGGTTCATTCAATAACAAGTCTACTAAGTTCATTATTCTGGGCACTTCCATTATATGCTGCACTCGGCCTGCTGGCAAATAACCTTCAGAAACAGCAAATTATTGATCAGGAATATAGAGGTCACAAAATTCAGTCTGTAAAATCTGACCTTCTATTAAAGTCTGATGCAGTTCAAATGCTCACTACTGGAGGGGTTAACAACTTTTATTTGAAGGGAGATGAAGTTCGTATTTATAGCGATGAAAATGGCAAGGACCTAACAACCACATATGTTAAAAGCAAAGACACTCTTGTGAATAATACAATTTCAATGTCATTTACTAGTGCCAAACTGGTTGAAGTATACAAGAAAGATAGGCTAAAAGTAAAGTACAGCGGGAAGTCGATTGCCAAAACATATGATGCACTCATGATAGCACATAAATTAAACAAACAAGAAGTTTCTGAAGTTGTCGCTAATGCAGGTGTTGAGTCAATTTATGCAAAAGGTGAAGTCTTGAGGTTGTTCAAGAACATGTTCTCAAAGAATACACTTTATATTATATGGGTTATTTTAGGAATCTTATATCTGTATAAAGGATTTCAAATTATCAGATTCAATTTACCACGAATAAAAGAAGGTGTTCCTGAGGAGTCTAAATATCCTTTTAGTAGTGTTGCTGCACTAAATACAACTTACTTTGCAAATTTCGGTGCGGAGCTCGCGGTTGTATCAATGCTTCCAATGTTCTTCGAAGGTATTTTCAACTTCACACCTCAAATGGCTGGTGTAATTGCCATGTCGTTTGCATTCGTAAACCTCTTTGCCCGTCCACTTGGTGGTTATCTATCAGATAAAATGGGATCACGAAAGAAAACAATGTTAATGTACATGGTGGGAATTACGCTTGGATTCTTCTTAATGGGATTGATCAGTCGATATAACGGTGTTGGAGCTGACGGCAACACATTGCTTGCACCAATGTTTGAAGGAAACTGGTGGATCGTTGTTTCGGTTATAATAACCATGTTCTGCTCTCTGTTCGTACAAGGTGCAGAAGGGGCGACATTCGCGATGATCCCATCTATCAAAAAAGAACTTACAGGAAGGATTGCTGGTATGGCCGGTGCCTACGGAAACGTTGGTGCGGTGACTTACTTGTTCATCCTTACCCAAGTAGATTATAAAACATTCTTCTTTATCCTGTCACTTGGAGCGGGAATCAGTGTAATTGCTTGTCTATTCATGCTGAAGGAACCTAAAGGCTCTTTCGGTGAAGATGAGGATGAACAATTGGAAGAATCTAAACCTGAAGGGTTAGAATTAGCTTAATGAATTAACTAAAACAAATTATCATGAGTGTTAATATTGAAAAGTGGGAAGTAGAAGACGAAGGCTTCTGGAAGTCCACAGGAAAGAAAATCGCAACGAAGAATCTTTGGATCTCAATTCCCGCGTTGCTTCTCGCATTCGCTGTATGGATCATGTGGGGGGTCATTATAAAATATATGAAAGACTTCGGCTACAACTTCGGCATGGATGCAGGCTTAACTCCTGGAACGGATGCTTATAATACGATGCTTGAAGATGTGAACAATTTGTATTATACACTACCAGCGATTGCTGGTCTAGCGGGAGCGACACTGCGTTTACCCAATTCATTCTTGATCTCTCTCGGTGGTGGTAGAAATGTCATATTCTTGACGACGCTTCTTCTTATTATACCTGCGATCGGAACAGGAATGGCGTTAAGCGATATCAATACGCCGTATATAATGTTCGCTATCATGGCTCTCTTATCAGGTTTTGGAGGTGGAAACTTCTCCTCATCAATGAGTAACATTAGTTTCTTCTTTCCAAAGAAAAATCAAGGTTACGCATTAGGAATGAATGCTGGAATAGGTAATCTCGGCGTCGCTGTAATGCAAAAATTGATTCCATTTATTGTCGGATTCGCGTTCTTCGGTGTTGTAGGTGTTTCTAGCACTGGAGCAGAAGGTCTTGCCGGAATTCAGAATGCCGGGTGGATTTGGGTACCACTAATCGCCATTGCAGCAATTGCCGCTTTCTTTGGGATGAACAACGTTATCACAGGAACGCCTTCCTTGCCGGGCACAGCCCAAGGACTCGGCAAGACCGGATATATGGTGCTCCTTGGATTAATCTCAGCATCGCTCGGAGCCTACCTACTAATTGGTTTGTCATTAAATATGTGGATAGTGCTCCCAATAGTAATAATCACGGCTGTGATTTTAATGAAGTATGCTACACCTGGTGAGATTAAAACTAATCTCAAAAAACAATTCTCCATTCTAAGTGATAAGCACAACTGGATCATGACTATCATTTACACGATGACATTCGGTTCATTCATTGGTTTCTCTGCAGCATTTCCCAAACTATGTCAGGATATATTCGTTTACACAGATCCAAGCAATCCTGAATTCGTAAACCCAAATGCACCGGACTTCATGTTATGGGTATTTATAGGTCCAGCACTTGGCGCATTGGTTAGACCGATCGGTGGTATTATTTCAGACAAGGTAAATAGCGGGGCAAAAGTGACTATGTGGAGTACCATTTTCCAGATCATCGCTGCACTCGCAGTAGCATATTTTATTGTTCAAGCAAAAGCCGCTGATTCTCCTGAACAATACTGGTGGCCGTTCTTTGCATGTTTCATGGTGCTTTTTATCACAACTGGTATTGGAAATGGATCGACGTTTAGAAGTATCCCTTACATTTTCGACAAAGAAAAAGCCGGACCTGTCCTAGGATGGACTGCAGCGATTGCAGCATACGGAGCATTCATAATTCCTAAAGTTTTCGGTCAGCAGATTAAGAACGGCACCGCAGAATACGCACTTTACGGCTTTGCAGTCTACTACGTGATTTGTTTGATCTTGAACTGGTGGTACTATCAGGGACCTAAGAGAGAATTTGATAACCCTTAATGAAAATAAACCTTAATTATATTTTAGTTATGAAATCGTATAAGAAATGGATGGTTGCCGGGTGTCTTGGATTGGTATCCGTTACAACCAACGCACAGCTCACCTTAACAGGTGAAGTAAGACCAAGAGCAGAGTACCGAAATGGTTTTAAAACACCAATGGACTCAAGTCAAACAAATGCTTTCTTCGTAGACCAAAGAACACGTTTAAACTTCGGCTACAAAGTAAAAGATTATGAGTTTTACGTATCTGCTCAAGATGTAAGAGTTTGGGGGTCAACAGCTCAATTAAACGTATCTGACGGTTTTTTATCTCTCTATGAAGCATGGGCCAAAGCTAACTTTAATGAAAACTGGGGACTTAAATTAGGTCGACAAGAAATAACTTATGATGATCAAAGAATCTTTGGTGGAGTTGGTTGGGCACAACAAGCGAGAAGCCATGATGCTGCATTGTTACAATTCAAGAATGAAAAATCCAAACTAGACGTTGCCGTGGCATTCAATCAAGCAAACGCGGGATTAACAGGGACTGGATATAATGGCCCAAGTTCATACAGAGATATGTATTATGCATGGTATAATCATAAGATTTCTCAAAAAATCGAGACGAGTTGGTTGTTGTTAGGGTTAGGGCGAGAAGCAGAACCCAAGGTATATACATATGTGAGCACTTTTGGTACACACACGAAATTCAATTTTGATAAATTCAAGTTAAACTTTAATGGATTCTATCAATTTGGAAGTGATATTAGTAACTACACAGACACTGATGGCAAAACATCCAAAAAAGGATATAATGGTTATCTAGTTGGGTTAGATATGAAATATCAGCTATCAGAACCATTCGGTATTGGGTTAGGATACGAGTTGCAGTCAGGAACCTCTCAAACGGATACTACTGACTCATACAACAGCGTTAACCATAGCTTCTCACCATGGTTTGGTACAAACCATAAATTCAATGGTGTTATGGATTACTTTTATGTTGGAAG
>SBGS01000203.1 GCA_006226555.1 Bacteroidota bacterium | reverse complement strand
GACACTGTTCGTGTGATCAAGTTTGGAGAATCAATCGAACTTTGCGGTGGAACACACGTTTCAAACACGGGTTCAATTGGTTTGTTCATCATTACAAGTGAAAGCGCCGTAGCTGCCGGTGTACGCCGTATTGAGGCGATCACTTCAGAGCGGGCTGAAGCGTATTACAAACAAAAGTCTCAACTTCTGGATCAAGTTAGCCTTGCTTTGAAGAATCCAAAAGATCTTATGAAAGCTGTGTCTGATTTACAGGTTAGGAATCAGCAATTACAGAAAGAGATCGAGGCTTTCCAAAAAGAAAGAGCGAAATCGGTAAAAAATGAGCTCAAGGCGAAGGTAACCGAATCCAATGGAGTTCACATTTTAAGTGCCATCGTAGACCTAGACGCTGGTGGTGTTAAAGATATTTTGTTCCAATTGAAGGGTGAATACCCTAATTTTATTGGAATTATGGGAGGTAAAAGTGATGACAAATGCTCCTTAAGTATGATCATTACGGAATCGCTTGCGAACGAGAAAGGACTAAATGCCGGTCAGCTGATCAAAGAAGCTTCTCCTTTGATCAAAGGTGGAGGTGGTGGACAACCATTCTTTGCAACAGCCGGCGGAAAAGATGCTAACGGACTAGACGCTGCCATTCAATTGATCAAAGAAAAGATCTAAGCTTGAAAGAACGGAAAAAAGTACTACTGATCACATACTACTGGCCCCCATCAGGAGGCGCAGGTGTTCACCGATGGTTGCGTTTTTCCAGTTATTTCGATGAAAATGGTGTAGACCTCACCGTTTATTGTCCTTCTGACGCTGCATGGCCTTCGCTTGACGAAGAGCTTAAAAAGCAGATCAATCCGGCAATCAAAGAGATCAGAAGACCCATTTTTGAACCACATAAGTACTTATCTGGAGGAGGTCCCGGTGTTGGTCTTTCCGAAAAGAAAAAAAGAAGTACAATTAAAAAAATGATGGTTTGGGTAAGAGGAAATCTATTCATACCTGATTCAAGAGCATTCTGGATAAAACCCAGCAAAAGGTTTCTGCTTAAATACTTGCAAGATAATCCCGGTTATGATGCTATCATTTCAACCGGTCCCCCACATTCTACGCACCTAATCGCACTTGGATTAAAGAAAGAACTAGGGATCAAGTGGATCGCAGACTTCAGAGATCCGTGGACTCAGATCGATTTTTACCACGAGCTTCAAATCGGAAAAAGAGCCGATAAGATCCAACATAAACTTGAGAAAGAAGTACTTGATACGGCGGATGAAATTGTGACCGTCAGCAGCAGTTGTGCCAAAGGGCTCGAGGAGATCGCGCATAAAGCAGTGCATATTATTACAAATGGCTATACCTTTCCTGAGTTTACACCTCCTGTTATAAAAGGAGATGACAAATTCATTATTGCACACTTTGGATCAATGCCCTCTTCCCGAAATCCAGTTTTTCTCTGGGAAACGCTAGCTCAGCTGACAAAAGAACATATCCCATTTGCCGATAAGCTTCAGATAGATCTGATTGGAACTGTAGACATTTCAGTGGTTCAAAGTATAGCGGATGCCGGTTTGGATGCATATGTTCAGTATCATGACCCTGTATCACACTCACAGAGTATCCTCCGTCAACGAAATACTCCGCTGCTTCTGCTCATTGCCAACACTACCGGAAATGTAAAAGGTATTTTGACGGGTAAATTCTTTGAGTATCTCGGAGCAAAACGTCCAATTTTAGCAACCGGACAAAAGGACAGCGATCTTGAACAAGCTATGCTTTCAACAAATGCCGGATTCTTCGCTACTCAGGAAGATACAGCAGGATTAAAACACTACCTACTTAGGGCATTCGAAGAATTCTCTAAAGGTGAATTAACAGGCTCAGCGAACAATCTGGAACAATTTAGCAGCAGGAGTCTGGCAGCAGAATTCTGTAAATTGATCTAAATCACACTTTTATAATCGATCGAAGTTTGTATCTTTATTCCATAATTCAATAGAATGAGGTTCTATATCATGACATTGGTTTCAGTGATCGTTGTATTGACTATCAAGTCTTACACGACTACAGCGCAGGACAGACCTGTGAATGATATTGAATTGGAAAAACTTACCCAATACGAACTGATCAATAAGGCGGATACTATCCGACATAGAAAAATGATCAGTCGATTTGTAAATAATCTGGTTACGGATTCTTGTGTAACAGGAAAGTTTATGCAGCAGGGAGTTCTACCTAATCCTGACTTTGATTGTTACGAAAGATTGGAAAGAACGGCAACGACTGAAGAACTCAAGGAACTTGTATCTCATGAAAATCCGGTTATGCGTGCCTATGCGATAAACGCAATTGCTACACGTGACATCGAACTTAACACATCGCTGCTCAATGCATTGATCTACGATAGTGCAGAGGTATTAATAGTCGATGGTCTTTACGGAAAGCAAGTTCGTATTTCAGATCTGGCTGCGGCTAAATTATTCTGATCAAACTACCTGAGGGTTAGCAAACATTTTCACGTCTTCTCCTGTTATCTCTTGACCTCCAAGAATGATGAGGCGCTCGACAATATTTCTGAGCTCACGGATATTACCGGTCCAATTCAGTTTTTGCAACTCTGATAAGGCATCAGTATTAAAGGATTTTCTTGCTATTCCGTGCTCGGCGCAGACAAGCGTCATAAAATGTTCCGCCAATAATGGAATATCATCTCGGCGTTCGTTCAGAGACGGCACATGGATCAAAATTACAGCCAAACGATGGTAAAGATCCTCTCTGAAGTTTCCTTCTTCAATCTCTTTACGCAGATCTTTATTGGTCGCAGCAACAACTCGCGCATTCACGCGAATATCCTTTTCACCACCTACACGTTGAATAACGTTTTCCTGTAATGCGCGAAGTACTTTTGCCTGTGCACTTGCAGACATATCACCGATCTCATCAAGGAATAAGGTTCCACCCGAAGCGAGCTCAAATTTTCCTTTCTTTTGTTTTACTGCTGACGTAAATGCGCCTTTCTCGTGCCCGAAAAGTTCACTTTCAATGAGCTCAGATGGTATAGCAGCACAGTTTACTTCAATGAACGGTGCTTCCTTGCGATCACTAAGATCGTGGAGTGAACGAGCAACTAATTCTTTTCCGGTCCCATTCTCCCCTGTGATCAAGACACGTGCATCGGAAGGTGCCACCTTTTCGATCATATCTTTGATCTTCATGATACCCTCAGTTTCTCCGATAATGGAAGAACCTTTGAAGCGGTTCACCGTTTTCTTGAGGACCTTCTTTTCTTCGATCAAAACTGTCTTGTCCTTGGCATTTCGAACTGTGACAAGGATTCGATTCAGATCCAGAGGTTTTTCAATAAAATCAAATGCTCCTTTTTTGATAGCTTGAACTGCTGTTTCTATATTACCATGACCACTGATCATAATGACAGGAGTATCAACCTTTGCCTCCAAAAGCTCATCCAATACTTCCATGCCATCCATTTCAGGCATTTTGATATCACAGAAAATAATATCGTATTGTTCAGACTTCGCCTTTAAAAAGCCCTCCTTACCATTCTCTGCTTCATCCACCTCAAATTCTTCAAACTCAAGGATCTCTCTCAAAGCTCTTCGAATTGCTCTTTCATCATCAATGATCAGGATCTTACTCATCAGTTCTTTTTATTTATAAAGTTATAAATTAATCCAATTTAGGGCTCCCTCCTTAAGGGAATAGGGAGAAACCAAAACCTTCGTGGCATTTAATGTTTCAATAGCCCAATGAACTTTTATTGCAGCAATGGGCAACATGGATTTACGAATATCCGTCACCCATGGATGATCTAAACGCTCCTTGTAAGAAGAGTGGATACTCCATTGCAAAACCTCCTTTAACTTCTCTATCGGAAGTTCAATTGTAGTCTCGGGATTACCATAAGGCATTTCAAATATCATCTCAAAGAAAGTCTCAAAAGTACCTGAAGCACCGATCATAATGCCAGGTCCTTTAAGCTCTGCAAGTTCCTCGGTATACTGGTCAAGAAAATCATAGACCTGACGGATTTCATTTTTATCGAATTCAGCAGGCTTTCCAAGCTCCTGAAAGATCCTAGAAACTCCGATATTCAAACTTTTCAAACTGTTAATACCGTCTTTATCTGCCTCTATAAACTCTGTGCTACCACCTCCAATGTCCATTATAACGGCTGGATCGATCGAAAAATCGTGTGCCCAGCTTACACCTTTGAAGATCAGATCAGCTTCCTGCTCTCCTGATATGGCCCGAATGGTCAAACCTAATTCCTGATCAGCAAAATCGATCAATTCAGATCTGTTCTTCGCATCTCTTATTGCTGATGTACCGAATCCCAACATATGTTGAACACCCAGCTTTCTGCATTCATCACAGTAAATTCTCAGTGCCTGCTTCGCCCGTGACATCGCATCTTCAGAAATAAAACCTTTATTGATCCCTCCCATTCCGATCATAACCGGTATTCGTTCAGTATGAACAACAGCGATCCTGTCACTTTTTATATCAGCTACCAGCAGATTGAAAGTGTTCGTACCGAGATCAATTACTGCTCTGCGTTCTATCAGGCTTTTCGCAACCATTTGATAAGATGTCTCAATTTCAGTCGGTGTCCAAATTGCAGGATCCCA
>SBGS01000005.1 GCA_006226555.1 Bacteroidota bacterium | reverse complement strand
TGTCATTCCTACCATCTTCTCGTTCGAAGCGGGCAGCAAAGGTAAGCACTCTTTTTATTTTAACAAGGATTTCAACAAACTTTTTTTGAAAAAATAAATTCTCCTCTTAAAACGTACTATTTATCAATGATTTACCCAAAAAAAGAAAAGCAGGCGAATGGCCTGCTTTTCTTTTACTAATAGATTTTGACTATTTAGATTCTTTCACTTTTACCCACTTGTCATTCTTCATCTCACCCAGAATAACAACTTCTTTCATACGTGAGTAATCCTCGGCCGCCATGATCATTTGTTCTTTGGTATCACGACGAATTAAAACACCTCCTGTCCCTTGGTTCTTAACCTCAATGTAAAAACCATCCTTCAAGCGTGCCGGTTTAGTTGCTGGTCTACCCATTGCAATAGAATTTAATTGTTTGCATCACAATTTAGTAATTTAAAATGATTCCAAACAAATATTTTACAACTTTTTAAGAATCCAGCAAATCCTTTGAATCAGAATTTGGTGTAATGTAACCCATTCTACTCCTTCTATAATAACGTACACTCTGAACAAGACCTACTATAGAAAAAGCCAAAACAGTTAGACAATAAAACGCCCATGCCGGATAAACCTCATCAAATGATATTGAGCCTGGAGATGAAATCATTAAAAATGTCCAAATAAGCATGATCAAGCTTAGACTCAAACCAATGATCGATAATACTTTCACAGTTCTTGTCTTTACTTTCAAAAGACCAAGGAGATCAACCGCTATAAATGAGAGAATGAAAAATAAAGACCAAAGTCCGGCTTCCTCCGTGTACTCATTATCCAGATCCGATCCGTACGAATAACTGTAATCAAAAGAAGAATAACTTGAGAAATAATCATTCCAACGCGCTGAAGACACCTCTTCTGCATAATATGCCCCGAGAAATAGAAAAACTACAGCAAATACAATTCCTACAATGTAAAAAGCTCTGTTCATAGTAATAGGTTTGAACAGCAATATACAATTATTAAAACAGATCTGATGTAAAATACTTCAGTCCGTCGTCCTGCATAGAGATATCAACAACTCCCCAATGTATCAAAGAAGCAAGTAATCCAGATAGTTCATTAAATCCCAGTTTTACTTTTTTATTGATACTTGAAATGGATACTGGCCCATGATTGTGGATCACCTTCAACACATCTATCTCAGTATCAGAGAAACGCTCCGGTCTTGCAGGCATCTCTCTTTTTAGTCTCCAAACAATATCCAGTACTCTATTACCTCTTACTGAATGATCATCAATTCTATAGTAAGGACCCCATTTACCATTGTCATCCAAGGCCTTGCAACGAACCTCCTGCGGCTCTACCATAACCTCCAAAACCAAATGATGTCCTTCTTTCCAGACTTTTGTCTTGAACGGTATCGCCGGTCGTGACTTGATTGACGAGGCACCTTCTATCATATAATATTCCTCTTCCGGATCACAACCTACAATCTTACCATTATCCTTTACACCTATGAGCAGACTCCCCCCCGTTGTATTGGCAAATGCACAAAGCGTTCTGGCGATCTTGGTCTGATCGTCAATTCGAAACTTAAAATCAAGATTCTCTCCTTCCCCTTTTAATATTTTGGAAACTAATTCACTCATTCCAAATTCGGTAAGACTCTAACGCTTGTTCTTTTAACATGGATAATCCGTTCAGTATAGTAGCTCCTGCAGCTCTGGACTTCGTTAAAAAGATCGTTTCTTCAGGATTATAGATCAAATCAATCACCAAATGATCCTCTGACATAGCCTGATATGGTAACAAAGGGTATTCTTCCGTGTTGGGATACATGCCAACTGGAGTAGTATTCACAATTAGCTTAAAGGCATCTATCATGACCTCGTTCACATCGTCATAAGAGAATTCATTTTCCATTTGAGGATTTCTACTCAAGTGATAACAGTCAACTCCGATCTTCTGTAAAACATATTTCACAGCTTTTGCAGCTCCACCATTTCCAAGTATGAGAGCCCTTTCATGTTTATTGGTCAAGAAGGGCTTTATCATATTACCAAATCCCACCACATCGGTATTGTGTCCGATGTATTTACCCTCAATCACCTTGATCGTATTCACGGCACCTACATCTTTCGCAACATCGTCCAGATCATCCAGGAAAGGAATGATACTCTCTTTATATGGAATAGTGACATTAAATCCCGAATAGTTCTCTTTAATAATTTCGAACTGCTCAATGCTTGCTAATTCAATGTTAGTATATGTCGCTTCTATTCCTTTTGTACTGAAGTAATTTTCAAAAAAGGATTTAGAAAAGGAATGACCTAAGTGTTTTCCGATAAGTCCGAATTGCTTCATTTCTTTGTGGCGATCTTTTCAATTCCAATAATAAGCCCTAAACCTATCACTGCACATAAAACAGCCCACAAAAGTTGTGCATCACCGCTGAAATCTGCCGGCCAAACATTTGCTGTCATCCAGTCTTCCTTTCCATTGGAATGAACAACGATGGGAGCATCACCAATGTTTACCTTCCAAGGCCACACTTTGTATAAGGCTCCGATCATAAACCCAGCCAGCAAAGCAATAGTGATGGATTTGAATTTTGAGAATAAATATTTCAATAGTCGAGAAAAACTGATCAAACCTACAGCACATCCTCCAATAAAAATAGAGATCAATATGAGGTCTTTATCCTTAACTGCTTGTAAAACCTGATGATAACTTCCAAGCAGGACCAAAATAAATGAACCTGAAATTCCTGGAAGGATCATTGCGCAAATTGCAATAGCTCCTGAAAGGAAGATAAACCAAGAACCCTCCACGTGAGCAACTGTTTGAACAGTAGAAATATAAAGTGCAATGGCAATACCGATAATCATCGCAGTTATTGCACCCAGCGACCATTTATCGATCGTCTTTGCAACCAACCATATACTCGCTAATATTAAACCGAAAAAGAAACTCCAGATCAGTATTGGGTGATTTTCAAGCAGGAAACTTACGATACCTGCAAGTGACGCAACACCTGTTCCAATTCCCAAAAGCAGCATGAATAAGAAGTTTCCATTGATGTGTGACCAAAACGACTTCACCCCTTCTTTGGTGAGCTTTCTCAATGCTTCCAGATTCACATTGTTGATACTTGTGATCAGCTCTTCATAAATACCAGATATAAATGCGATCGTTCCACCGGAAACACCCGGAACAATATCAGCAGCACCCATGGCAACACCTTTTAGGGATATCATTAGATATCCCATTAAATTTCTATTTTCCATATTGGATTAGTATGATTCAAGATTTGGATCCACTTCTGCGATCCATGCTTCCAGACCACCACTTAAGACGGCCATATTTGAAAAGTTATAATCGCTTTCCAAAAGATTCGCAAGAGCTTCAGCTCTTTTGCCAGAGCGGCACATTACAATGAGCATATCCGCTTTATTGAGATCTTTGACCTTATCGGCAACATCTCCCATTGGTATTTGAATTCCCCCGATAGAACATATATCAAATTCATAAGGTTCTCTAACATCCAAAAGCGTCGCACTGCCATTGTCGATCAATTCCTTAGCTTCTATTGCTGACAAGTATTTCATCCCAAGAATTTGCCCAAAGATAATATTAGTTGCGGATGCGGAAGGAAACTTCCATCGTGAAGTTTGCAACTTCTTCATTGGTATTATTGTAAGCCTTAACGACAAGCGGAAGGTTTTGCCTGTCGTTTGTTTTCAAGGCCAAATCGATCGCTTCTTTTAATTGTAACGCATCACTACAAACGAAACGCACATCCGATTCTGCACGTTGAATAAACTCACAGTGCATAGATTTAAATAGAAAATTGATGTTAAGACCCTCTTTTTCTGCCAAATAATACGTCAATAATCCTGGAGCAAGATCCGCTCCAACAGCCAGCGCTCCAAAATACATTGAATCCAAATGATTTTTTGATCTCCTACTTAATCTGATCACCACCTGGCATTGCTCATTGTCTAAAGCCAAAAGTTTTGGTTTTACGAAACCCAGCATTGGAATTTTAAACATGCCGAGCAACCACAACTTACGCTGCCATTTACTCAGCTCCTTCATTGTATTCAGTGATTAACTTTTGAACTATTTCACGTACAGGCATAATTGAGTTTACATGCTCAATAGAAGGACCAGCGCACCAAACTGTTTTGTATGTAGTACTGAAGGCCGCCTTTTGCAAGCTCTTCATTCCTCGCATAAACGTTAAAGCCTTAAACCATTTTTTCAAACGTTTATTCTTATTTAAAAAGCGTTCAATAAAATTTTGTTTAGTACCTGTTTTCTGAACATATGGCGTATTGATCACGGTACATGGTGTTCCAGATAATTTTGTGGTCATCACAATATCGTCCTTACCAAAATCTACACAGGCTTGCTTGTAATCATTTGATACAGGACATTCTTCTGAAGCAATGAAAATACTTCCGATCGAGAGTCCGTCTGCTCCCAAATCGAGCATTTTTCTTACCTCATATCCATTTCCAACTCCTCCTGCAGAAATTACAGGAATAGAAAGCTCGGATTTTAATAGCGGAATTAGTTCTTTGTACGACATATGTCCCGCATGGCCTCCGGCCTCCTTGTTCACCGCGATCACGGCATCCGCGCCAAGTGACTGCACTTTTAAGGC
>SBGS01000193.1 GCA_006226555.1 Bacteroidota bacterium | reverse complement strand
GGAACGATTTTTAACGGCATAGGTGGCTTTTATTGTATTCCCTGGTTTTACCTGTCCTCCATCTACCACAGGGAATGGGGCTTTCAATGGGAATTTGTCATTCTCTTCGAGATAGTTAACACTTTGGATCTCGATCTTCCGCTCGATTGCCGCAGCTCTTGAATAAACCGAATTTTGAACATCATTTGGATTGTCGCTGGTAAGTTGATTCGCAGTATATTCTCCGAAAGGCACTTCTTTGAAGACAACACGACCACCATTTGGCGCAGTATTTTCCAGGTACGGAATGAAAACGCCATTCTCGTATTTACGCAAATAATTGATCAAAGAAGAGATCCTTCTCTTTGTTAAGTTGACGTTGTAATCGGTCTTTGCCAAGGGACTTGCGAATCCTTTGATCGTTACTTCGACCTTCACACCTTTGTTCAATTCCACCAACAATAAGTCTCTAAAGTGCGCAAGATCTGAAACACCTTTGTCGACGTACTCAATAAAGAATGTTTCAATTTCTTCTCTTGCTTCTTCTGCTCTGTCACCTGACAATCCCTTCGAATATTCCTTTTTATATTCCTCAAGCAATGCAGTGTAAGCGTCATATGTTTCCATATAGGTTAGCTTAGTACTTGTATTTCTTGAATCCGGATCAGGACGATCATTGTGGAAGTACAAAGTAACAGGAAGCCGCTTGTTCAGCTCAAAAAGCGTTTCAATGGCCGTTGGTGGTTCCGGTTTTACCGGCGGCTTAAATACAAAGATATCACTGCAGCAAGTAGGATTTTTGGCGTATCGTACACCAATTCTATTCGATGTAGCAAAGAGCGTGTCCTGATATGCGAAGTAATACAAGTCGTTTGCAGAACTATTGATAGGAGCACCTAAATTGATAGGCGCATTAAATTGATCTTTGTATTCCGAATAGAATATATCGGTTCCACCAAATCCATCGTACCATGATGATGCAAAATAAAGTCGTTGCTTCTCGGCATCCCACCAAGGTGTGATCTCATTATCAATTGAATTGAGCGTTTTTATCGGTCTTGGTTTTCCGTATTGATTTCCATTCTTTATTCTGGAGTAGAACAGGTCCAATCCGCCTTCTGATTCAGTCCTGTCAGAGGCGAAGATCAATGTTTCTACTCCTTCAAGCTCAGCAATACAAGGCATAGTGGTATTCGCTCCTGGTTCATTGATTATTTCACCGAGCGTATCAGGATCAGACCATTTTCCATTCATGTAATTGGCAACCATGATCTTACATCTGTAATTATATCCATCATCCTGGCAGCTACTGTAATAGAATCTATTGCCGTCCAAAGAATAGGTTCCGTTTCCGATACTATTGTTTTCTCCGATCAGCTCGGAGAGTTCTCTCGCTTTTTCAAAATCGCTAACGGGTGTTTTGACATTACTAACAAACAACTTTGTTCTATAGCTCTTCTCATACACCTCCTCATTTTCACTGATAGAATCTGCTCTTAAACTCGAGAAAAATAAGGTTCCGTTATAGATTCCATGACCAAATTCTGAGTTCTTTGAATTGATGCTGTCTGAAAGGGTAGAAACGGATAGGTCCAGTGAATCTCCGATATTTGAGATCGCCCATAATGTGCTCTCGATCTCTCTTTTACTTTTTAAGTAGCGATAGCTCTTTTTATCCTTATAATATTTCTTTTTGGCTCTCTTAAAGGTTTCTAGTGCCTCTTCGTATTTACCATTCTGCTTTTGCATCAGACCGAGATAAAGCAAAGAGTTTGGATAGATCTTCGCTTCTTCACGATCATATACTTTTCTGTAATAGTATTCAGCTTTCCTGTAGTCTTTATAGGCACGGTAGGTTTCTGCAACGTTCCAGAGTATCTCGATCGTATTGGAATCCAGCTCCATGGCTTTATTGTAATATTCCAGGGCGTAGAAATAATCTCCCTTATCGTATTGCTCCTTCGCAAACTCAAGGTATTTTTTCAGGTTATTTTGAGACCAACCTGATAATGGTAATAAGGATAAAAGCACTATCAGATATAGTCTGGACATATACGGTGTGTGATTTTCTTAGGTTTGAATCGATTTAAAATGTATCGAACTGCTACTTCAACTCCTCCTCTCAACTGACTTGCAGGAACGAGCTTTGAAAAATTGATGTCGTAGCTTACTCCGATGAACCAGGCTTGATAATCCATACCTGCACTGAGGTAGGCGGCATCTCTGTTTCTGTAAAACAAACCTCCATAAAGTGCACGATATTCACCGAGTCGGTTAACGAGAGTATATTTTACGGATGAGCCAATTATAATTTCTCTGTACACTCCTTGAATGGATACATTGATTCCAGGCACAAGATCCATGTCATAATTCAGCTTGTAAATACCCTTACCAAAAAGATTGAACCTGATATCCCTTGGAATAACATCATTGTAGAATCCTTGATTTGGTCTGTTCAGATTGTATGCGCCAATTCCACCCGTAAAATGGAAGCGATCATTTTTATAGTATTGATAAACTGCTCCTAATCCAAAACTGAGGTTTGTTCTTCGATCCGCTGTGTACACTTCATTTGATGATAATGCGGGATTGTATGAAATTCCATCAAACTGATTGTCAAACTGAAATTGATCAAAATTCACTTGTCGGTGGTTCAATCCAAGGTTTATACCCGGACGTATGGTATGCATTGAATCCGCAGAGATCTTGATGAGATATGAGGCATTTCCCTGAAATTCAATTGTTCTGTATTGTCCATCGCCGGCGACATCGTGAAATACCATTAAGCCGTATCCGATCTTTTTATTGTTGTAGTTATTTGCGTCAACCGATAAGGAAATTGTACTGAAGGGAACTGATACACTTCTCCATTGATCTCGATAGTTTCCAACAAATCTGATGTCCCCGTTGAAATGTCCAGCATTGCCGGGATTCTGAAATATCGGATTATCATTGAATTGCGACCAATGGATATCCTGAGCGCTTGCGTTTAGCACAAAGAATAAGCAGCAGGCTATGTTTAGAATCCACTTCAAGTGACGAATAATCACATGAAGTTACAAAATAACTTACGACAGCGCAATTCTATTTTTCTGTCTCGAGAAGCACGAGAAGCAATATAATTCCTAGCAGGAACAATAAGAGGAAAAACTTTGGATCGCGGTAAAGCGGTTTTTTACGCCTTTTATGAAGCGTTTCATACTCATGATGAAGGCGAGCAAAGTCCTTCTGTCGCTTGATCTGTTCTTCAGATGGCGTCAGCTTTTTTTGGTCATTATTTCGAACGAACTTTCTCATTAATCCTTCCACTTTTTTGCGATCCTCTCAAGAATCCTGTATGTACGCATTTTGGCGTTTGCTTCTGTAATGTTATAAATTTCAGCGATCTCTTTAAAGCTCAACTGCTGAAAGAACCTTAATTCTATAAGATCGAGCTGTTCTTGTTCAAGCTCATTGATCATCTCTATAAGTCTTTCCTGCTCATCTATACTCATGTAAGTGCCCAGGTCAGCTTCCTCAGCGAGCTCGGAAATTCTTCCTTCATCAACCGGGACATGATGCGTTTTTTTCTGCTGTCTGAAGTACATCGACACCTCATTCTGAGCAATTCTATACAGCCAGCTGCTAAATGGAAACCCGCGATCCTCATATTTGTCAATGTTGGCCATTGCTTTTATAAAGCACTGTTGAGTAAGGTCTCCTGCCTGGTCTTCCATTCCTCCCAAGCGCATAAAAACAAAACGAAAGATCTGATCAAAGTATCTCTCATAAAGCAATCCGAAATAGGCAGTTTCCTTTCGCGCCAATCGAATGATCTCTGATTCTGAAAGTTGACTATGTTCGGCTTTTTTCAAAATGAGCTTTTTACCTGAAATGCGAAAGATGAAATAAGTAACACTATGGTGTGCTCAAGGATAACGGAATGATCTTTCCACGCATCCAATTGTGACCGGTCAACAAGAAATTTGCAATATATTCACCCATTTTATCAGGCCCCATTGGCGCTTCATAACCAGGAAAAGCCTCTTCCAGCATTTCGGTTTGCACTGCACCAAGGCACAAGCAATTCATTGTGAGCTTAGAATCTTTGTACTCTTCCGCAAATAACTCTGTAAAACTGCAAACTGCTGCTTTAGAAGTTGAATAAGCAGCTAGTCCCGGAAACTTAACACTACCTTGAAAGCCACCCATAGAACTAATGTTCACGATGTGAGCGTTTTTCATATAGGGTAGAGCAGCTTGAACACATTCCATCACAGATATTACATTGACAGCATAACTCGTTTCAATATCGGAACGCGTTAGAGATTCGAAAGGCTTGTTTATGAGTAGACCTGCATTATTGACCATGAAGTCAATCTGTGAAACTGAGCTGAGAATTTGTTTTAGATCAGACTTTACAGTTTCTGAAGAGAGATCCAGGGCGTGTGGGTAGACATTTTCAAGACCTGCAAAATTCTCCTGCATGCGTTCCAGATTTCTGGAACAAGCAATAATATGATGCTCACTATTCTTAGCCAGTATTTTGACCAGTTCAGCACCAATTCCTCTACTGGCACCGATCACCAAAATAGTTTTCTTAGACATCGAAGCTTACTTTAAGGACGGAAGAAGTTGGTGTTGCCTGGCAGCTCAGCAATAAACCATCATTGATCTCACTATCTGTCAGTACATAGTTCATTTTCATTTGAGCACTTCCTTCAATGATCTTGCACTTACA
>SBGS01000115.1 GCA_006226555.1 Bacteroidota bacterium | reverse complement strand
TTCTCTATTGCAAAGCGTATACCCAAGTATACATTCATTCCATAAACAGGCGCCCAGATCCTTGTTGCATTGAAATAGGTTCCGAATGGCTCTGACGCACTAATAATAGGGTCGTGTTGTGTGTAATTCAAGAGGTTTTCGCCACCTAAATAAACGTCGAGCTTTTTAAAATTGTAAGTCACCTGAGCGCTCACGGAAGGCCAAACCTCGCTTATATTCACCTCCGAGTATGTATCAGGTGCTATTAACACCCGTGGTAAGCGAGCTCTGCCAAATATTGAGGTCGTAAGGTCGTACTCCCACTTTTTATTTCGAGTCGTAAACGCAAAATTCACGAACCCGCGGTGTTTTGGTACCATTACGCGTTGCTGCAGGATCCCGTTAAACTCCGCCCTTACATCAAGATATTTATAAGCTAGCCTGATATCAAGTCCTCGTAACGGAGAAAAAGAGAACTCAGTTTGTAAGCTATTTGAGAAAGAATTACCCTGCACATTTTTGAACACGATCAAAGCAGGATCTTCATCTCTATCGACCACAAGTTGATTTTCGAAATAGGTGAAGTAATAATCCACTGATAAAACTGCTTTTCGATTGAACAGCTTGATCTCATGCACTATGCTTGCACCCGCATTCCAAGAAACCTCTGGTATGATCGTATCCGGTTTCACCCATTCTCGGGAAGTGGCCATTAAAGAAACGTTATCGATCATATAATTGGGAACGCGCCATCCTCTTCCGCCTGTAAGACGAACATCCGTCTTTTCAGTTAAAATGTATTTTAAATGTGCCCTTGGAGAAACAATCGCTCCATAGACATTATGGAAATCTCCACGAGCCCCGATCACGGCGCTAAGTCTTAATCCCGTGTACGTGTATTCTCCAAAAATTCCCGGTATAAGTTGATCCCGGTTATCCGTTACATCTGCCCTGCGTTGTTCAATATTATTCAATACAAGGCTCGATCCCAGCTTGTACTTGTGAATCGTTGTTCCGATCAAACCATCGTAAATCAGATTCACATATCCCCTTTCTTCCTGTCCGCTATAGGTAACATTTCCAAAAAGAGCTTCCTGCTCCTGATGTTTGTAATTGTACACCACACCAATTGATCTTCCCGGCTTTTTGAGGAAGAATCCTGTTTTTGCAAACGCAGAAAAGTGACGAGAATTCAGTTCAACGTTGTAATACTGACTCGAATCTCTGCGAATTGAGCTGATCTGACCTCCAATTTTATCATCCAAATAGGCATTAACGCCAAACTGAGCCTCCATTTTACTGCCATGATAAGCAAATCGATTCATGAAAGCGATATTTGATCCGTTCGGCATATCTCTGAAACCATCCTTATTCCAATCCATCTCAATCGGATGAACGGAACCATGAGCAAATAATGCTGTTGACCATTTCTCGTTCAGTTTTATCCCACCATGCATGTTTAACTCACTTCTTCCCATTCTGTTGCCATAAGCATTCAGGTAGAAACGCTCCATTTCAGTTGGTTTCTTCAATTCGAGATTGATCAGACCGGCCATAGATTCATACCCGTTTACCACGGTTCCAGTACCTTTTGTGATCTGAATCGATTCAATCCATGTCCCTGGAAGGGAGGTAAGTCCATAGCTGGACTCTAATCCATTTAGAAAGGGAATGTTTTCGAATTGCATCTGAGTATAAACCCCATCCAGACCCATCATTTGTATTCGCTTTGCACCGGATACGGCATCTGTTAAATTCACATCAACGGATGCATTCGTTTCGAAGGACTCCGACAAATTGCAGCATGCAGCTTTTCTAAGCTCTCCGGAGGAGATCTCTTCGACATATAATGTTTTAAGCCTTGAAATACTCTTGGAATCTCGTTTGATGGAAACAACTACCTCAGGCAATAACTGCTCTGAATATAAGGTAACTTCGATCAATGCGAACCGATCCTTTTTGTCGAGAACTAATGTGTCAGGATAATATCCCATCGCACTGATAACAAGAGTATCCGGCAGGTCTTTTGGAAGCACGAGCTCAAACTCGCCTTCTTCATTTGTCACAGCACCCTCACCCGCCTTAATCAAGCGAATTTTAGCACCATACAATTTTGTTTTACTTGTTTCATTCGATCCATACACCACGCCTTTAAGTTGGGCATATGAACTATAGGTCATTAGCAGCAGACCTATAAATAACCATTGTTTCATGATTTTTTATACATAAGATTTAGTACTCCATTAGAAAAACAGAATATTAAAATCAAATTGTATAAACCTGTATCATTGCTCGTTTTCTGCTCGATCGAATTGGGGGCGGCGGATCCCAGGCAGCATATTGTGTTTGACTAACTTTTCCGGACAGAAAATATTCAGAAACAACTGGAATAGTGAATCCTGAAAATGAGATCGGTAAAAGCCATGCCTGTGATTTCTGGAAATAGTTAAATTTTAATTGCACGATCTGCTCTTCATCCGTGCAACAATCTTTTTCTTTCTCCTTTTCCTTTAAACAGCACGCAGGAAGATCGTGTTCTTCAGAAGAACAACCGTGATCCGACTCTGAAAAAAGGGTAATGCTCACTCCTTCCTTGGAGCAAATGTGTTTATATACCTCCACGCCACTGCTTCCAAATAGGATCAGTGCCGAAAAAACTATATGAAACCACATTTTCATGAAACAAATCTAAAACAATGGTTATCAATACACAAACAACTTTCTTGATCAATCTTGGATTCTTCCCACTATATTTGTATAAAATTCGAGAGAAATGCAAGTTCCAGTTACCGTATACAGTGAAATGACGCCAAATCCTTCAACGATGAAGTTTGTGGCTAATAAATACCTTCTTGGCACAGGAGATTCGGTTGAATTCAACTCACTTGAAGAAGCAAAAGGTTATTCACCCTTGGCAGAAGAATTATTCAGATTGCCATTTGTAAACGGCGTTTTCATTGCTTCAAACTTTGTAACCATCACAAAAACAGACAACCTGTCGTGGGATTTTATCACAATGGAGCTGCGTGAATTCGTTAAGAACTGGATAGCGGATGGAAAGGATGTGTTGATCCAAATGCCTCCAAAAATTGCTGCTCCAACGTCAAATGAACAAAAACCGGTCAAAGTTTTCGAACCTTCAGAATACGATCAGGCAATACGCGACCTTTTGGATGAATATGTTGCTCCTGCTGTTGCTAATGATGGTGGTGCGATCGAATTTAGAGGATTTGAAGACGGAATCGTAACTGTTCTGCTTCGCGGATCCTGTGCGGGTTGCCCTTCATCAACGGCGACCTTAAAAGGTGGTATAGAAAATCTACTTAAGCAATACCTCCCTGAGGTTAAGGCCGTTGTTGCAGAGAACGAGTGATTATAACCAGGTGAACATTCCCTCAATATCCTCAGGTTTTACCCATTTACCCATCTTTTCGAGGAGGATCTTCTTAAGTTCTTCCTTGGTGTAGACATCTTTTCCTTTAGTGTCGTAGCTAAGTTTTTCTTCTGGAATCTCAGCGGCTTCGATCTTCTTTGCAAAGTAAATGATGCTGCCGTCCTCGGTCGCCAAACCAAGAATTGTCCCTGGTAATCCTCCGAATCCTTCCGGACCAACTGGTGTAACCACATCAGCTGAGAACCATGCATAAATTCTTGTGGAATCGTTGATCTCAACGAATGCTTTTCTGGCCATATAGCCATCAAACTTCCTCTTACTTTCCGTTATTTTCCATTGACGAGGAGGTATCGTGTCATTCACAATTGTTTCCTGTCCCCACATGTCCATCACGGCCATACGTTCATTGGCACCAAGATTAGTAAAAACCTTATTGTGCGTAGTAAGGTACTTCATGAATCCACCTTGTGGCTCATTGCTTTCGATCGGCACAAAGGCTGCCATGGTATCATTGAATACAAGCTCGAATTCTTCAATTCTCCATTTCATGTCCTCGGGTAAAAACTGTTTCACACGTTCATTGTCCTTGAACAGTTTCTGCAGATTGACCTTGCGTTCAAATATGATCCTTCCACTCGTGATCTGTGCCTGAGTCCCAAAAGCTATTAGGACCAGTAATCCTGCTACTATTTGTTTAATGCCAGCCATTGAAATCTTCTTCTTTAGTTTTTCTATTGTTAAAGCGATACGTTACTTTCAAAAGGAAGTATCGAGAGATAATTGTCGTTCTGTAATCGGTAATAATATTTCCGTTTATTTCTCTTCGCGCATTAATGTTCTGGTTCAGGATGTCGTTCCCGAGCAATGAAACCTGTAGGTTTTGAGTTTTCAGCAAGAACTTAGTGATCTCCGCATTAAGAACGAAGAAGTCGGTGTTAAAGAATCCATCTCCCGGAAGCGAGTTCTTTGTGTAGCGTCCTTCCAGACCAAGTTTCCATCCACCTTTCAATCTCCATTGCATATCTCCACCGTAATTTTCAGTGCTGTACGGTGTTGCGGTATTGTTCAATGAGCTCACTGCGTTATTGAAGCTGTAGCTACCATTCAAATTAAACTCTAGTGAATCTCCCAATAAGCGAACAACAACATCCAAAGATGGCGTAAACGCATAATTATCGGTTACGTTATCCTGACCGGTAATAATTGTTTTGTATCTGAAATACGACCCATTGATCTGAGGACGGAATTCCAGTTTTCTACCGAAGAAAGAGAATCCTGCACCACTGAAAATGAACGCTGACATATTACCATCCACATTGATCGTTTTAGAAACGGTTCTTCC
>SBGS01000199.1 GCA_006226555.1 Bacteroidota bacterium | reverse complement strand
GTTCCCTGACACCAGGATAAAACACTCACGTTGTCAGTAGTAATAGAATTTCCAGTCGTTGGCACATAGATTTGCACTTCATCTACTGAAAAAGCAGGATCGTTACCAAGGAGATCATTTCTCCATCTGAAACGGAATTTTAACTGCGCCTGATTGTCCCAAGCAGGGTTGGTCAGTGATGCCAGTGTCCAGGTATTAACACCCGCATAGTTAGGGCTCGCAGGAAGCCAGCTTACTCCGTTATTTATACTATACTCGACGTTACCATAGGTGAATCCGGACATACCGGCACACAAATAATAAAACTCAAGTGTCACACCAGTAAATCCTACGGTTGAAATGTTATTTGTCATTACTGCACTATAATCGCTTGTAGAACCTGCATCAAATACAGCTTGACAATCAAAACCGGCGTTGCAAAAAGTTTGATTTGTTATGTGCAGATAAAAAGAATTCGGAGCATTAGTGATAGGTGCGGGCTGACTAGGTGTAGTCGTAAAAATGAATCCTGAATAATCATTATTGATTACCCATGGATTATCCCCAAATCCACCGACATTCAAAGTCCAGTTTGAACCACCGCTCTCGAAGTTGTCGGAAAATAGAACCTGTCCCCAGGAGTTGAGGGTAAGTATAAGACTAGCAAGGATTCCGCTACGTCTTAGATATTGAGACCAATCAAATTTATTTCTTTCTATTTTCATTTTTATCCACATTTGTGCAGTATATACAGCATCTAAAGTATTGCACAACAGGACAAAATGAAAGAATGATTATTATCTGGTCAGGAATACTTAGTATTCGGTCTATTTGTTAAATAAAGTACTAAGTTCATTTTTCTTTCTTCGGGAGATCTCTATCAAGTGCCCATTAGAAAGAAGGAGCTGATTGTTCTGCAATTGTTTTATGTGCAAAGGATTTACGAGGTAAGACTGATGTGACCGGAAAAAGCCGTTATCATCCAATATATCCTCGTAAAATTTAAGCGTTTTTGACACCATTATGGGTTTCAAATTCGTCGAGTGAATAACCGAGTAGTTACCGTCCGCTTCAACATAAATGATATCATCAATATTTAAATAAAATGATTCCTGTTTTGTTTTAACCACGATGCGGATTGGTTTGTCTGCTTGATCGTTCTGTGATAAAGCACTTAACTCATAAAATTCGCGGTCGTGCGCAATGAATTTCTGTGCTTTTTGAACCGCTTCAATTAGCTCATCAGGGATGACAGGTTTGAGTAAGTAGTCTATCGCAGAATACTTTATTGCCTTTAAGGCATAATCGCCGTAAGCTGTAATGAAGATAACTTTAAGATTTTCGATATCAACTGACTTCAGGACATCGAAGCCTGTTCCATCCGGCAGATTAATATCTAAAAAGACGATATCAGGATTCATCTGCTGAATTAAGGATATACCGGATTCAACAGAGTTAGCATCTCCGACAATACTTAATTCCGGACAATAATCTTCCAACATACCGATGAGGTTTTCCCTCACATTTTTTTCATCTTCAATTACAATTGCTTTCTCCATTTTAGTTCAATTCTTGTAGTGGCATTTGAATGATAACCTCTGTCCCCGTTGGTCCTGCACTCTTGTCGCTGTTTGATATTTGTGTAATCGAGAAGGATTGTTTGTAGGTTGCACTATAAAATCTAAGCTGTTCTTCAAGTATTTTAAGCGAGAAGGATTCTTTTTCTATGTATGAAGAACGCAGTTCAGCACCCTTTTCCATTCCTTTTCCATTATCCCTAACATGAACCTCAATACCGCTATTGATAGCATTAAAGGAAATTACAATATGTCCTTCTTGAAATTGTCCTGAGATACCATGTTCGATTGCGTTTTCAACTATTGGTTGGATCAACATAGGCGGAATCTTCATGACTTCCGGATCTATTTCCTCATCGATTTCGAATGCATAAGTAAAGCCGGGGTCAAATCGCAGTTGCTGCAGATCAAGATAATACTGTAACATTTGAAGCTCCTGCTCAATGGTAACGAACTCTTTCTTGGTTTCCTCCAGTACATTTCTTATCAGCCGTGCGAATTTTGAGAGATACACAGCCGCTTTTTTACCTTCATTTTTATTCATGTAATTCTGAATACTGCTCATCACGTTGAAAATAAAGTGAGGTTTGATCTGCAACCTGAACATTTTATTTTCCAGTTCATGAATTCGTTTTGAAGACTTGAGTTTATTTCGCTGATTGAATATGATAAATAGTGCTACGAAGGATATTAGCAGAAAAAGCCCGATGATCACCCACATGCGAGATTTGTTCAGGGCAGATTCCTGTTCCTGATTTTTTACTTTTAGCTCAAGTATTTCCTTCTCTTTCTTGAAGAAATCATAATTAAGCTGAGCGTTGGCTAACTGCATGTTAAGATCATCAGAATAAAGGCTGTCTTTGAGTTCGGTATATTTCTTCTGAAATTCAAATGCGCTTTTATATTCTCCTTTTGCTTCTTTAAGGGGAATATACACGGATAGTACTTCTTTTATCAGGTATTTATCTTTTAGCTCGATGGCTTTGATATAGGCAAGATTGAGGGCCTCTTCACTTTGTTCATAGTCTTTGATATCCAAATATGCATTCCCGAGATTGGCCAGATTTGCGATTTCTGAAGGGACATTCTTTGCATCTATAGAACTTTTCACTCCTTTATTCAAATAGATCAAGGCATTTCGGTGATCTTTAAGTTTGAGATAACACAACCCTAGTCCACTATAGATGAGTGAATTGTAGTAGATGTTCTCATCCGGCTCATTATACTCTTTTGCATTCTTTAAAAACCGTAAGGCACGATCGTAATTACCCAACGCGATCTGTATGTTGCCGATATTTGCCATGAAAAGACAGATATCTTTTTTCTTTTCAGGAAAATGTACTTTATAGATCTCTAAAGCCTCCTCGCAAAACTTTGTTCCAAGCTCGAAATTCTCTGTTTCGGTATATAGCCCGCCCAAAGAATTGAGTGCCATCGCCTCCAAGCGGTAATGATTCCCTTGAATAGCCTTATTAATGGCACTTTCATATTGGGTTACTGCGTTTGAGTAGTCAGATCGTTGACGATAAATATTTCCTAAATGGATCAATGCTTCTATCTGTATATGATCTATTTTATTCTTATCCGAACCAGCCAGTCTTTTATAAATTCTTTCGGCTGAGTCCATGATACTTTGGTCTCGATAAGCATGTCCAAGCTGAAGCTCGAGCTCATATTGCATGGAGTCATTTAGTAGCTCTTTCTTCCTTTCGAAGCTCTTTAATAACTCCAGATCTCGTGATTTGCCGGATTTGTACGAATCAATGAGACTCTTCAAATCGGACTGACCAATACTTGAATAAGCTAAGAGAGTAGAAAACAGGAATATTTTGAATGGCAGTGATCCCATGGTGATACTAATGTAAACATTAGTTCTTGGCAACACAACAAGTATTCTTTGTAACCTCTGTTGCTTCATTATTAACATACAAGTTCTTACTTTGGAACAAACTTTATTAGAGATGTTAGAAGTATTTGGATATGCGGGAGCCCTTTTGATAGGTGTTGTATTGGGATTAATTGGTGGAGGGGGGTCGATCTTAACTGTTCCTGTTTTTGTTTATGTCCTTGGTGTAGATCCAATTCTGGCAACGGCATATTCGTTATTTGTGGTGGGGGTGTCAGCTGCTGTTGGTGCTTTTAGAAATGCACAAAAGGGGATGGTTGATTTTCGAACGGGTATTGTCTTTGCAATTCCTGCATTTATCGCCGTATTTCTGACGCGTAAGTTCCTTGTTCCCGCTATTCCAGAGTATTTGTTCAACTTGGGTGATTTGGAGATCACACGGGAGATCGGTATAATGGTCTTCTTCGGTTTGATCATGCTGGCGGCTTCTTATTCAATGATTAAAGGTCGTAAAGAAGAGGAAGGAGAAAAGGAGATCCATTATAATTATCCGATGATCTTACTTGAAGGATCGGTTGTTGGCGTGTTAACAGGAATAGTAGGTGCCGGAGGAGGTTTTCTAATAATTCCAGCTCTTGTCTTATTGGCTGGATTGCCAATGAAGCGCGCGGTGGCTACTTCATTAATGATCATTTCAGTTAAATCACTGATCGGATTCCTTGGAGACGTTCAAACGATGCCTATTGAATGGCCATTTTTACTTGTTTTCACGGCGATATCTGTCGTTGGAATATTTCTGGGGATTTTCCTGAACAAGTTTATCGATGGAAGAAAATTGAAGAAAGGATTTGGATGGTTTGTCCTCTTGATGGGAGTTTACATCATCACAAAAGAGTTGCTTTATTAACTTCTGAGCAGCTTACTGATATCCCTGTTCGCTCCATAAACAACCAGAATATCATCTTTTTCGAGAAGTAGATCCGGTGAGGCAACACCCTGAACTTTGATAACATCCTGTCTTCTACCTACGGTTGTTTCTTCTTCAGATTTTTTCATGGTCGTCAAAACGAGCAAGTTGTAATTCTTTCTGAAGCTTACATCCTTTATGCGCTTTCCGACAAGCTCTTCAGGGACATTTACTTCTACAATTGAGAATTCATCTCCCAGCTCAAATGAGTCAACGACTCCGCTCAGGCATAATTTTTTCGACCAGCGTTCTGCTGTTTCTTCTTCCGGATGGACGATCTCATCTACACCAATTGCTTTCAGTACTTTTTCATGGAGAGGATTGATCGCGCGACTGATCAATCGTTT
>SBGS01000217.1 GCA_006226555.1 Bacteroidota bacterium | reverse complement strand
TATACCAAACGTCTTATCAGGTATGTTTAACGTTGTTCCGCAAGGTCTGATTCTTCAACGATCATTCCGTTAGGCTTGATCTTAAACCTCATCTTACCAATGACCTTGGAATCAACAATAGGATTATTCCAGTAACCTTCCTCTTCGGGATCCTTTTCGTACGTTGGATGCTTTATCGAAACGTCGATCACACCATTCCCCTTTAAGGTAGTTTCAAGTATATCTGACTCTAACAACTCTCTCCCTCCTACTACCTTTTTGTCAATTAGCTTACCTTCATGCGTAAAAGTGGCCAATCGATACATCAATGGTGCATATTCACCCATGAACTCGTCCTTAATAATGTACACCAAAGCAACGTATTCCTTCGTCTCGTACGGCTTGGCAAAGTAATAAAATCCCTTACTCACTTCTCGTGAAAACTGATCATCGCGCATTTCTGCGATATATCTTTCATAATCATAAGATATAAATTGCAATTGGGCCTGCTCCTCTTCACTTAAGGTATTCTTCAACTTTAGTGGTAATGAAACTTTTTGAAACTGCTTTTGAAACTGAAGCCAAAATAAATTCTCTGCATTGGAAACACCTCTTAATCCACGATCAATAGCTTTTGTAAAGTAATAGGTGCCGCGCATATTCTCGAGATCAGGGTCCTTTTCGATATGATCCAAATTGTTATATCCTGCCTGAATGGCATATTCAAGATATTGACCTGCAAGTTCTCTTTCTTCCTGCAATGAATACATACATGCCTTGTTGTAAAGGATCTTTGAGAATGGTTGATAATCCAGCTTTTCAGCCATCCCGTAGGAAAGCTCCGCCATTTTAAAATCCCGATTATCAAAATAAACATTGCCAAGTTCGAAGTAAGCCTTGGCGGTTGGTTCTTTTAGCAAAGAGTGACGGAAATAATATTGAGCACTATCCAGATTTTTCTTGTTTCGATATGCATCGATGCCTTTTAAGAAGAAAGAATTAGCTTCATCCAGAAACTTTGTAGAGTTTTCCAGAAATGCCATAATTCTGTTGGAGGTAAAAAGATCATCTTCGGAGATATTTATATCTATCCTCTCCTCAGTTAATTGGTCATTTCCTTTACCAGGATCACCACAAGCAACGAGTGAAACTGCGGTCAATAAGAACAGAACTTTCTTCATATCAAATATTTAGCTCAATTTAATTAATTCCCGTCAGTTATGATAGCGGTGATCAAAAAAACCTTTGACCGTTCCTAACCATACGTCTCAATAATGGACTTGGTCTGTATCGATCTTCACCGTATTCAGTGAACAGCGCCTCCAATCTTTTCAAAACGACATCAAGTCCTAGCTCATCTGCCCACTTAAGCAAACCTTTTGGATAATTCACACCATTGGTCATTGCGAGATCTATATCTTCTTTGGATGCTATATTCAGGAACAATGCATCCACCGCTTCATTGATGAGCATAACCAAGATCCTGTCTTTGATCATTTCACCCAAAGCAACATCTTTATTCGGAACAGGAAGTTCCTTAGCGTAATCATAATAACCTCTTCCGGATTTTCTTCCAAGGTAGCCTGCTTCCGCGTGTCTTTTTTGAGTGAACGATGGTTTGTACCTTGGATCGTAATAGAATGCGGTGAACACAGTTTCAGTAACTGTATAATTTACATCATTACCGATGTAATCCATCAGTGTAAAAGGTCCCATTCTAAAACCTCCAAGCTCCGTCATTGCCCAATCTATAGTCGCGAAATCAGCTAAGCCTTCTTCATAAATACGCAACGCTTCTCCGTAAAATGGTCGAGCAACGCGGTTCACAATGAAGCCAGGTGTATCCTTACACAAAACGGTTACTTTTCCCCAAGAATCGATCAGGAATTTAGCCGCATTTAATGTTTTCGTTGATGTTTGAACTGCAGGTATGATCTCAACCAATGGCATCAATGGAGCCGGGTTAAAAAAGTGAATCCCTATGATCTTAGATGGATCGTTCAGTGCTGCACCAATTGAAGCAATAGAAAGACTTGAAGTATTAGATGCCAGTATGCAATCCTCAGAGACAAGCTGTTCCAATTGACTGAATACGTGTTGCTTTATAGAAAGATCCTCAATGATCGCCTCCACTATCATTCCACATTCCCTGAAATCATGAATATCCTGGGAATACGTTATCCTAGACTGAACTTCATGCGCCGCCTCTTCCGTCATTTTACCCTTTGCAACAAGGCGTTCCATTACATTCGCCAGTTGCTCTTTTGATTTTAGCAGAATCTGTTCATTTAGATCAACTAAAATGACCTTATGTCCATTCTGCGCGGCAACCTGAACAATTCCGGAACCCATTGTTCCTGCTCCTAATACTCCAACTATCATTTGTTCTTCGTTTTTGACCATTATAGGTCTACTGTAAATCACTCACCCTTGAATACAGGCTTTCTTTTTTCCAGAAATGCGTTAACACCTTCTCTAAAATCGTAGGTTTGACCTGCTTCTGTCTGCAATTCTTCCTCCACTGCAAGTTGCTTGTGGAGATCATTAGTCAAGGAAACATTCAATGCTTTCTTCGTTAATCCTAATCCTCGTGTAGGCATTAAAGCGAGAGTCTGTGAGAATTTTTCTACCTCTTCTTCAAATGAATCATCCGATACACACTTGTATATCATGTTCATTTCGTCCGCATCCTTGGCGCTTATCTTATCTCCAGACATCATTAAAGCTGCTGCCTTTTGGAATCCTATTATTCTAGGCAAAAAGAAAGTTCCACCCGAATCCGGTATTAATCCGATCTTTGAAAATGCCTGAATAAATGATGCACTTTCTTTTGCTATAGTGATATCACAAGCCAAAGCGATATTCGCTCCTGCACCAGCAGCTACGCCATTAACCGCAGCAATGATAGGCTTCTCAATTTCTCTGATCCTTATGATCAGCGGATTGTAATGTTCACTTACAATTGTTCTCAATTCAGGTCCATCCGGATCCATTGCTTCTCCCAAGTCCTGACCCGCACAAAAAGCCTTTCCACTACCTGTAATTACAATAGCTCGTACCGTATCGTCCTGTTCGGCCTGATCCAATTCATTTTGCAGGCTTAATGCCATTTCTCTGTTAAATGAATTAAATACCTCCGGACGATTCATCGTCAATACTCTTACTCCCCCTTTATTTTCTACCAGTATACTCATATCCAAGATTTGCCACTAATATAGCTAGATTATCTCTTTTTGGAGGTTAAATAACGTTGATTCAAGCATAATAATTATCGGCATTAAAGACTCAGAACGAATCTGTATTTTTGCACCATAGCCATCCATAGCAGTTGAAAAAAGAACATACATACATCCTCGGTATTTCAGCATATTTTCATGATTCGGCCGCTGCACTATTAAAGGATGGTGAAATCGTTCAAGCCATTCAGGAAGAAAGATTAAGTCGAAAAAAACAAGACAGTTCACTTCCAGTGAGATCAATAGAATTCTGCCTGGAGAACGAGGGTATTTCCATAAATGATATTGATCAGATCATTTATTATGAAAAACCATTTCTCAAACTTGAACGCCTGTTGGAAACCCAAATCTGGCAATATCCCTTTGCCTTTCTCCCATTTAAGAAAACAGTTAAAACCTGGTTTACTGAAAAACTATGGGCACCTGCGATGATCAGACAAAAAACAAAATTCAGCGGTAAGATTTCATATTGTGAGCATCATGAATCTCACGCTGCGGCTGTTTGTTACACTTCCCCTTTCTCAGATGCCGTTTACCTGACTTTGGATGGCGTCGGTGAGTGGACGACCTCATCGATCGGTATATTCGAGAACAATCGAATGATTACATTAGTTGAACAAAAATATCCGCATTCAACAGGATTTCTATACAGCGCTTTCACCCAATATTGTGGCTTTCGCGTAAATAGCGGTGAATACAAACTAATGGGCTTAGCTCCATATGGGGAACCTATCTACATGGACATCATTAAAAAAGAGTTAGTAAGAATAAATGATGACGGTTCGATTCAGCTAAATCTGAAATACTTCCATTTTCATAAGGGATTGAGAATGATCAATTCGAAATTTGAATCCTTATTCGGACAGAAAGCACGTAAACCTGAAGGAAAAATGGAAAAACATTATCAAGATGTTGCTGCTTCCATTCAAGGCGTGCTGGAGGAGATCGTTTTAAGATCAGCACGATATGCGAAAGAAATAACGGGTAAAAAATTCTTGTGTTATGGTGGTGGGGTTGCACTCAATTGTCGCGCGAATCAAAAGCTAATTGAAAGTGGTCTTTTCGAAGACATCCACATTTACAGTGCAAGTGGAGATGCCGGAGGAGCAATCGGTGCAGCTTTGAGTATCTGGAACAAGGATAAGAATCGTACTATCATTGAACCTGCATCATATCTCGGAAAGCAATTCAATTCTGACGAAGTAACTGCAATTCTGGACGCTCACGAAGTAAGGTATTCCTTGTTTTCTGAGGATGAGTTGATCAATAAAGCAGCAAAACTTCTTTCAGAAAAAAAAGTAATAGGCTGGTTTCAAGGAAGAGATGAAATAGGGCCTCGTGCATTGGGAAATCGAAGTATTTTGGCTTCACCTATTGATGCGGAAATGAGAGACCACGTAAATCGCTCGATCAAATTCAGAGAAGGATTCAGGCCATTTGCACCTGTTATTCTTGAAGAAAGAAGTCGGGACTATTTCAAAGGAATCAATCATTCACCCGAAATGCTATATAC
>SBGS01000130.1 GCA_006226555.1 Bacteroidota bacterium | reverse complement strand
GATTGGAAAAGAAAAACAAGATCATTACGCCTGAAGAAAAACGTGCCATCGCATTCCACGAGGCTGGTCACGCGACCATTTCATGGATGCTGGAATATGCGCATCCTTTGGTGAAGGTAACGATCGTTCCACGAGGAAGATCCCTTGGTGCAGCGTGGTACTTACCAGAAGAAAGAAGTATCACGACTACCGAACAGATCCTTGACGAAATGTGTAGCGCACTCGGTGGACGAGCAGCTGAACAGATCACTTTCGGGAAGATCAGTACAGGAGCCCTAAGCGACCTTGAAAAGGTTACGAAGCAAGCCTATGCTATGGTTTCGATCTATGGATTAAATGAGCGTATCGGAAATATTTCATACTACGATCCTCAAGGAAATAACTCCTTTGTAAAACCTTATTCTGAAGATACTGCTAAGGCGATCGATGAAGAAGTTAGTAAGATGGTGGAAGCACAATACCAGCGTGCACTGCGCATACTTACAGAAAACAAGGACAAACTGGAAGCGCTAGCAGAGAAATTGCTGAAGCACGAAGTGATCTTTAAGGAAGACCTGATCGAGATCTTTGGTAAAAGACCTTGGGATAATGAAGAGGAGAATCCGTTGAAGGCTGCTGAAGAAACCGCTGCAGAGGCGACAGAAGAAACTAAAAATCATCAGGAAGAAAGTAGTTCTGAAAATGAAGTGGCTGAACAAACTGAGAGAAAAGATGAAAGCACGGAAGATGAGGTTAACCTCGATTCCGAGCCGGACGAACGTCCTGGAGACAACTGATCCGTATTTTGCTCAGATAATGAAATTAAGACTTGAAGAAGAAGGCATTCCCGTTGTTCTATTTGATCAACGGGATTCGTCTTATAATGCTTTTGGCTACCTTTACCTCAGTGTTCCGGCTGAATTTGAAGAAAGAGCATTGGAGCTGATCAATAAGGATACAGATGAGTAATCTAGTTGTAAGAAGCCTGACAGGTGGCGTATTTGTAGCAATACTTCTTGGTTCTATCTTTTGGAACGAGATCGCCGCAACAGGAGTGTTGTCTGTTTTCTTTCTTCTCGGAATCAATGAGTTCAACTCACTCTTCAAAGGACATGAACAGATCAGTCTGAACAGCTCTGTCAACATGCTCTTCGGAGTATCGATCTTCACCCTATTGATCCTGGCACTCTTTAATGTGATCCCCTCTGTTTTTTCACTTGCCATCATTCCGTTCATGTTTATCATGAACGCTACTGAACTATGGCGCAAGGAAAAAAATCCTATTCAAAACATGGCCGTCAGCACATTTGGACTGATCTACCTGATCATTCCGTTTTTCCTGATGATCTATCTGAATTATACAGATCAGTTGCGCCATGGCGAAGAAACATTTTTCCCATTACTGGCCGGTTTTTTCCTGCTCGTTTGGACCAATGATACTTTCGCTTATCTGACAGGGATGATGATCGGTAAACACAAACTTTTCGAGCGTATTTCACCGAAAAAGACCTGGGAGGGAACGATTGGAGGCGCGATCTTTACCATCTTGGTCGGATACATAATTTCACTCTGCACTGTTCAGGATGACACCATTCTATGGGTGATCGCAGGAGTTGTGATCGCACCTTTTGCCACTATTGGAGATCTGCTTGAATCTCAGATCAAAAGAAGCTTAGGGATCAAAGACTCAGGAAACATTTTACCCGGACATGGTGGAATTCTTGATCGTTTTGACGCTGCATTATTTGCAATCCCTATTTTTGCCACGTGGACATACATTTTTTACAACTTCTATAATTGATCCTTATGACCATTCACAGAGAGGGATATCTGATCATATTAATTTCCATTTTGATCCTGAGCGGAATCCAGGTCGGAAACTACTTCTTATATCAATGGACCGGTTGGCTTTGGCTTTTTATTCTGTTAAGCATCGGCGTTATTGTTATGCAGTACCTGGTAATTCAGTTCTTCAGAATACCAAAACGAACATGCGTATATACGGATCAGGACATCATGTGTCCTGCTGATGGAAAGATCGTGGTGATCGAAGAAGTAGAGGAAACAGAATACTTTAAAGACAGGCGTATTCAGATCTCTATATTCATGTCGCCAATGAACGTACATGCCAATTACAATCCGATCAGTGGTCTTGTAAAATATGTTAAATATCATCCGGGACTTTTTCTGGTTGCCTGGCATCCGAAAAGCAGTACGGACAACGAAAGATCGACCTTCGTGATCGAGCATTCTTCCGGTAAGGAAGTATTGTTCAGACAGATCGCAGGGGCCGTGGCACGCAGGATCTGCTATTATGTGGAAGAAGGAAACCAGGTCAATACCGGTGAAGAATTTGGATTTATCAAGTTCGGATCACGTATAGATGTTTTCCTTCCTATTGGCACGAAAATAGATGTTAAAATTGACGATGTAGTGAAAGGCAAGCTTACACGTTTGGCTCACTTCGAATAATTTTGTAATTTAACCCCATAAAATCAGAGTATTATGAAAAAAGTAGCATTTGCATTAGCAATGATGATGTTCGCAGGAGTTGCAACTTCAGCGGTATACGCATCAAACGATACAGTAGTTGTAGTTAAGAAAGACGACAAAAAGAAAAAGAAAAGTAAGAAAAGCGGTTCTTGCTGCTCATCTTCTGCTTCTAAAGAAGGATCTTCTTGCTCAAGCAAGTCTGGTTCAGGATCTGCATCAAAAGGATCTTGCCATTCAGACAAGAAATAATCTGAACATCAGATAAAAAAAGCCCTTCAATTTTGGAGGGCTTTTTTATTGCTTATTGTTAATAGTAAGTAACTATCCTTTTCGAGCATTTCATCAATTGTAATGGATTTTTTGTAAGCTTTAAACTTAATTTCATTATACCATCCTAAGTTTCTTCTAATCGTCATACGGTAATAATCAATAGTTTCTTCTTGCGGACAATTAATTTCCGTATTTCCAGTTTGGGAAAATGCTATTACATGCATTCCATCCTTTGAATATTTGACATCAAATGGAAATTTTCTCACATTATTCAGAGTTGTTAGGCTAAACTCATTTCCAGCGATCGAGTAATTATTTCTAAAATGAGATGAGCAGCTCAGAAGCACTAATGGTTTATCATGTGTTTTGAGAAAATAATCAAGGTCCTCTTCATTGATCTTTGTTGAATTTTTTGCTCCATCTATCAGGAAAATATCTTGCTGAGAAAAACCGGAGTGCAGAGCCATACAATAAGTTGACTCCCATGTCCAGAAATCCATGATCAATCCATCTGTACCATTCTTCTCCTTCTCGATCAGCTTCATCACATTTCTGATCTCGGGATCTGTTTGACGAGGAATCGGTTGAAGCGTGGCAAAAGTCTCCAGACGGATCGCCTTAAAAACATTTCTCACTCGTTCCTGCGGCACGATTCGCTCCCATTCAAAGAACATGGCATTAAATGAGAAGATAAAACTTCCCAAACATGACATTATGAGCACAGTCCTATAGACACGCGATTTGAGCTCAGCTAAATAGGATAAAAAAGGCGCGGAAAGCAGTAATAAAGCGATGGTAAATCTGTGCTGATCCAATAAGGTTCCCTCATAAGATTTGTACAGAAAAACAACACACATAACAAGGAATGGTATAACCAAGATCAGTTGTGTCCTGGGAAGTTTTCTCTTCACATGTCGCGCTATCCCTACAAAAAACAAGGTCACTCCTACCAATGGTGAAATGTTTAATAACCATGACAATGGGAAAAAGACGATGCGCTTTATTTTCTCCGTAAGATCCACCCCTGCATTCACATCTTCCATGATCACATTCCAGTGATAAGCACCACTAAGTCCGTAAAACAGATCATGGTGAGCTATCCAGTTTCCGATCATCCAAAAGGCAGGAAAGAGCATCCCTATCAGCCAGAAAATTGCAATTCTTTTTATCGAAACCCTGAATAATAGCAGCATTCCGGTAAATAGTGCAAAAAGCAGCCAGGATTCATACCTGAATCCACAAGCGATCGTCATGAAAACACCTGCATAAACGGCATCCTTTAAAGATCCAGAATGACGCAAACGCGACATAAAGTCCATCACCATCATGATGAAGAATGCATTGGGTACTCCTGCCAATGCGTGATAGGAATTACGGAATACTACCGGGCTTAACACGTAAATGATCACTGCCCACATAGCGCCTCTTTCATTAAACTCTCTTGCTGTAAACCTATACAGTGGAAAAATCGTTAGTGCACCAATTAACACGTGAAAGATCATTGGTCCATACCACAATGAACCTCCTGACAACAGAATTGAAAGCGACGTAAAGTAATAATGTAATGGCAACCAAACTCCCTCTGAAACCAGTCTTGGTTCATTGATCAGCTCCTCTGCCGTAAAAACACGTGATACAGCATCCGAATCCGTAACCTCAACCCAGGGTAAAAGGAGTAACTTAAAGATCAAAAGGCCGATGAACAATACCCAGATCTTGCGGTCAGCTAACAGCTTTTTAAGATGATCCATTAAATACTAAGCTCAACACCAACAGGACAGTGATCAGACCCCATGATCTCATTCATTATGAACGCATTCTTAAGGTCATTCTTCAATCGTTCAGACATCAGACAGTAATCGATCCTCCACCCGATGTTCTTTCCTCTCGCCCCCGCACGGTAGCTCCACCAGGAGTACTTTACTTCCTCCGGATTGAGGCTTCTGAATGAATCGATCAGACCATTTTCCGTATAGGCATTCATCCCGTCTATCTCCTCCTGCATAAA
>SBGS01000218.1 GCA_006226555.1 Bacteroidota bacterium | reverse complement strand
GCTGCTTCCGGTAGAGGTTGATACAATACATGCCAGCGGTCTATTTGTGCAGGTGTGTTTGTGATGCTGTCTACATAGTATGCCTCCAGTTTGATATAAGGCAGAAGCTGTGCATCGATGAGGTTATTCAAGTTCATGATAGAATCATTCGCCGTGAATAGTGTATCTAAGGTCATTTGAAGTCCCCCGGTAATATCATATCCCCTAATTCTCAAAACTGTACTGTCATTCGGTGCAGCTTCCTGAGGATCTTGCTTCCAGTATACATTGCCCCAGTTTGCAGCAGGACCGATCAATGTGGATGTTTCCGTACCAAGATAATCTGCACCTGTCATATTAGCCGACAGCGAAAAATCCGTTAGTCCATTGGAGAATACTTCCTGTACAGTTGAGGCATCTCCTTTTTTACAGAAGAAAATAAATGGCTCATTTGAATGTCCCGGTTGTATGCTGTCCGATCCAAGGTTGGTAAATACATCATATACACTAGGTAATAAAATGTCCCAATCGTCGAATTCCGTTGAGATAGGAGTATAGATCAGGAGGTAATGTCCATCTGGAACATCATTTTCTATAAAATCTTTAAACGCTTGTAATTGAGCCGTTGAAGTTTGACGAAAAATGAAATATCGTTCAGGTCTTGGACGGCAAGCACAATTGTCATTGGCATTCAGAAAACTGTTCTGTGTGTTTTGCCCATTACAATTCGTTTCCCACGGGGTAAGCGAGACCGGATCGATTACTGCAACATGAATAGATGGTGTGGTAGTACAACGACCGTACTCCTGCATTTCAGCATCTATCTCGTAACGCAAATAAGGTGTGCCATAAGTCATATTATAACACGTTATATCCTTAATGAACGGACCAAATTGTCTTGTTCTGGTTGGACGGTCATAAATAACGGCGTTGAATGTATTCTTTTTAAACTGGAAGAAATGATCTTGTCCCCAACCTTCTCGGTTCGTGATATACTGGAATGATGATTCACGCCACTGTGGAACGACCGAATCAACAGCTACACGCCAGAAATAAACCATGCTATCTACACAGATCAAAGGATCGCTAGCATTGGTATTGGCATTGATCCAGTCTGAGGGATTCACTTCTTTTACTCCTCCGAGACCACTAACTACGGCATATCTGTGTTCAGGACTATCAAAGAGGTCAGTGGTATCGATCTCGAATCGATAGGTATTAAAATCAGCTACCGGATTAATTGTTGAGGCCTTTACGGTTACGCTATCATTTGGCACGACGGCAAATTCATAAGGTATGACAGGGACGATACCATCAATGTCGATGATCAGATTCCTCACGATCTGGTTATTTCCAACTTCATCGTATTGTTCATCTATGAATGAAGGAAGGTCTACACGAACAGTGAATTGATTGATGCCTACTGCGATATTGGCTTGAAGAGGCATTTTAAACGTTACTGTCTTGGAATAATCCAGGCCATCAACAAGGAAGGTGTAGACCGAATCTACTGTGCTACCGGGAAACGATCGCGTTACTTCGAGGTAGAAAGTGTCGGTGATCGAACGACCAAGGTTTTTCATCATTACAGACATTGTAATGCTGTCTACGGAAAGATCGAAATCAGTCGGGGAGAAGGTCACATATTCAGGTAAAAGTTCGATCTCAGGTCGCTCATGCGGATTAACGCGAAGCATCGGATCGCCATTCAGAACCATCTGAGAACAGGTGGTCTCCATATACAGATTGTTGACTGAAAATTGTGCTTCCAGGTCTTCGATCGTTCGCTTCATCAATGAACCGAGGTTATCGCCATAACTTAAGGTCGATAAATGCTCGTAGAACTTTTGGGAATATACATTCAGATAAACGTCAACTCCTACCGAAACAGAAGCGATGTATCCAATAGCCCCGAGATCTGCGATCTGTACAAATTCTTCAGATTTTGAGTTTCCGAGCTGGAAGATATTTCCGTTATAGCAAGAATTAACCAGCATCAAGGGGTACTTACCTGTATTTCCCCAGTTTGCAGGTTCGTCCAGGTTGATCTCAAATCCACTGCTTGTAGGTGAAGCATGGCCAAAATAGCTCATAATGCTGACTCCTTCGGAGATCCTATTGGTAACATCATTGAGCGTAGTTGGATTAAGAGGATCACTGGAAGTATTGAATACGTTGGTGACATTTCCGGCAAATTGATTTCCTTCGATCTTCGTGCGAAGGGTGTTCATATATAGCTGAAACTGATTCTGCTGCTGAATGTCTGATCCTCCGGCAAAATGAATGACCTGTTTTTGCCAGTCCTTATTTGGAGAGTCATATATATCGTATGGGTCCTGTTCTGCCTCGAACGAGATCACTTTATTGAGATAATCTTGTAGCTCTTGATTTGTGCGAGCCGAAATACGACCTGTCGGTACTAAAGGAACCCACCGTGTTAAAGGATCAAGACCTGCAGTGATACCAACATCACTGGATGGGTGACCAAATGAAGGTACAAGTGACTGCACAAAACGTGCTGGATCCTTTCTTGTACCAGGACCATCTGATGTAAGGCTATTGTAATCCGCCTCACGAATTCCTTTCCCTATGAGAAACAATCCAATTGGCTTTACAGTGCTGTAGGAATGGATGAAATGAACAAAACGCTTGATCCCGAGGATATGCTTTTCAATTCCACCTCCAAATTGCCAATACAGGTCTTCAGCGTTAGCCATTAAAACATTATGCCCTCCACCAGCAGGGGACTGTCGATAAATAGAGTAATTGTTAGTAGCTGTTTGCAGAGATGAATGATAAACGATCAATAATAGGCTGTCTATACCATTTGGATTACTGAGATAGTCAACAAAACTTCCGGACCCGTTGACAGGAAGTAATTCGTTTACTGGGATAGCGGTTTCAAGCGTTTGAAAATGAACCATTTGTTCACTTCCATCAAGACTATTTGGAATGAGCGCAGACACAGATCCGGTGTTGTCCACAAAAGGAACGATGCGTGGCGTAGCTCCATCGATAAATAGGATGCGTGTACCTGCACCAACATTCGTTGCAGAAAGATGGATTTTACCCTGAGCATCATTTATAATTTTAAAATCGAGCTGCGTAGACCCTCCAAAATTGGGTAAGCGCGGGTATTCAATTGAATAGTAGTTGTACGCCTGAAAATCAGTTGCAGCACCCTGATCTCCGATGATCTTCCATTGAATAGGGGTGTTGCCGTTAGTCAATAGACTGGTTGACACCAGCGCATTACAGTCAATCTGCTTATATCCCCAATAAATGCTATCCAGTAATATCGTCTGACTGGAACCAATGGTCCATTGTGTATGGTGATTTCCCGTTCCGGTTGCTGCAGCATCCGAAGCAGAAACTGATAATCCATGGAACTTTGCATCAGGGGCTCCTGCACCTGTGTATGGAGATGGAGTATTCAAAGACAAGCTTGCTGTATATCCGGCCGCACCGTTAACTCTGTTTGCAGACCATCCTTTTCCTGCTGTGTAGAAAGATCCGGACACTAAAGAATTTTTTACTCCGTCCTGATATTGGGAATTATGATTCTTTTCGACTAGATAATTGATATACGGTGTTGTAATAGGGTAGGCTGCAAAATTGACATCCGTTTCTACCGAATAGCGCAGGTTGCTTGTGGAATTATTCCAAGTAAAAAAGTAATTGATCGTATCGTTATATAAGCTGTATGCTGGGTTGGCTATCGTATTGGGGTCAAGATAGAGAAGAGAATCTATCCAGCCGTCATTCCCTTTTGCATAGAACAGAATATAATCTCCAGGATCAAGGGAGCTGTCTCCACCATCATTTATGTACAAAGGGATCTCCTTTTCACGTCCAAAGAGTTGAACGTTTTCACTGGAAAATGTACTAACAGGTATTCCTGATGCGACCAATGCCTCCTGATTAATGCGATGAATTCCGCTATTCACCACCTTGAGACGATAATATTGCTGAGAGTAATTGATCCATTCATTACCAAAGATCTGCGCTTCAACGTGTGATGCAGTCAGCAGTAGTAGTATGAATAAGATCTTTTTCATTTAATTATTCCTCTCTGATCGCGTTATCTGGCTTGTTTAATTTGAGCCTCAATGATATGACGTGAGAATACAGTGCAACGGATGCATCACCGATATCAGTAAATGCATAATCAAGATAAAAACTTTTGAAATTCAATCCAATTCCAATATTTGGCTGAAAGTTCAGTTTCTCACTGTCGTCAAATTGTTTAACATACTGAAAGTTGGATAATCCACCTCTGATTGTCACGTAATTCTTGTATCCAAAGGAGATTCCGAAATGAGGATCGATCGAAACAGCTGAGCTGATAAGCGTATTTCTTCGTCCATCGGTTGTGATATCTACATCGAGCTCTCCAGCCCCATAGATCCCGGACTTACCAAATTCTACTTTTCGGTATCCTCCAAGGATCAACCTTGGAAGTGTTAATTCCAATCCGTTTTCAGGAATGCTGTTTCCGGTGTTCAAGAATACTTCTTGGGTCTCTTGGTCAAGTGAGAAGATCCATGCGTTAAATGTCGATGTTACATCGCGCAACATTGCTCCGAATTTCCAGTTCTTTTGGTTTTGGTATTGAAGACCGGCATCCAGTCCAAAGCCCCATGACTTTGCAAAGTCACCTACTTTTCGATGTATCACTTTGAAGTTACCTCCGAATGAAAGGCCTTCGATCTTGTCTATTTTTTGAGCGTATGAGAAAATGAATCCGTAATCGGCAGCTGTAAATGTTGTGATGTTATCGTAATC
>SBGS01000140.1 GCA_006226555.1 Bacteroidota bacterium | reverse complement strand
GGGCAAGGTTACGCTACAATTTTGGAACGCGTATAACCAACCCTGAACACGATTGAATCGTTTTGAAAGAGATGAAAAAATTTGGACTAGTACTACTACTCGCACTGACTATTTTTGGCTGTAAGAAGAAGGACATTACATGGAATAGTGATTGGTCGTTACCATTGGTAAACGATACATTGTCGCTAGAGAACTGGGTAAATGACTCGACACTAGGAGTTAATTCGGGTTTTTATGAATTGCAATTAAGAAGATTGCTATACGATTTGGATATCAATGATCTTATAGAAATTCCTGATACCACGATCGAACAAGATTTTACCTTTGCTCTCTCAAGTTTTATTGCGAATCCCGGTTTTACCTTCGTGAGTTCTACGGAAGAGCATAATATCAATATCAATGACGTTGAACTGAAGGTTATAACGCTTCGCAAGGGGTATATTGATGTGGAAGTAAGGAATGTGGTTCCAACTACGGCTATTTTCAATGTGAAACTGCCTGGTGTATCGAAAAATGGGGTAGTATTTGAAGAACAATATTCAGCGCCTCCCGGAACGAATGCAAACCCTGGAATTGTTCGAAAGACCATTGACCTATCCGGTTATACACTCGTGTTAACAGGAACTTCTGGTGCGGCGAGCAATCGACTTTTGTCCCAAGTTAAGGTGTCTACTTCTCCAAGCGGACAAGCAGTTACTATTACTAATCAAGATATTACAAAGGTGATCGCTACATTCAGAGGGGTAGAGATCGATTATGCGAAAGGGTATTTTGGAAATCTATTATTGGATGAGACCGATACGATCGCCTTGGAGCCCATGAATATCTACCAAAGTGGCATACTCGATATTGGTAATACCAATATGAAATTTACAGTCGAGAATGGTATTAAAGTTTCTGCAAAAGCGAAGCTCTTTTCACTTGAGTCATGGAATAATCAAGGATCAATAGTGAGCTTGTCTCATCCCTTAGTGAATTCTGAAATGGTTGTCAATCCTGCTTCTGGATATTGGAACACATTGGTACCTTCAGAGACCACAATATTGGCAAATAGTGGAAACAGTAATGTTGAAAATGTTATAGAGAATTTGGGGAATAAATACGAGGTTGACTACCAATTGGAATTGAACCCTTGGGGAAATGTAAGTGGCTCAACTGATGAGTTTTTTCCGAACAGTCGATTCAGAATTTATCTTGAAGCGAACATGCCTCTTTTGTTGGGAATGAATAATCTCGTGCTACAAGACACATTTGACATCAGGGTGGATCAATCAGCAAGTGCAATGGAGATCGAAAGCGGACAACTGATCATTAAATCAGCCAACTCGTTTCCGATGTCTGCTAACATAGATCTGTTTCTTTTGGACGAACAAGGACTGTTAGTTAGTCAAGTAGTTTCTGCCGGTCAGATCAAGTCCGGATCTTTCGGGGCACCTGAGGGTATCTATGGATTGAATACTTCCCATTCAGAGTTGACCTTTGTACTTGATGAGGAAACAATTGACAAGCTGAATGTCATAAGGAAAGTTGTTGTTCGAGCAAGAATGAATACAATAGATCCAATTACATTGCTGCCTATTCAGGTTCAAATACCGGAGCATGCATTTTTAAGCGTAAAAATGCGCTCAGAATTTAAAACAACGAACAAGTTATGAAAGGTCTGATCATCACCTGTTTGCTTGGTTTCAGTTGGTTGAGTAATGCTCAGGTTCTACCTATTTATTACGACACTATTCCTGAAGGAAGTGAACTAGTACTTTCCGGTTCAGGTGATTACGCTGCTAGTTCCATTTACAAGGAGATATCATCAAAATTTTTGTTTGGAGGAAACATCACGGATGAAATGATCGATCGTTCCTTAGACAAGCATAAAGTGGTGAACAGAATTGGAGTTGACGTCAGTGGAGAACTGGTTTACCGGAATTTCAAGCCCTTGATAAAGAAATGGAATTTAGGTTATCAGGTAACGGCCGGAACATATTATTTTGGTGGAGCGTTGTATTCCAAGGACCTATTTAATATGGTGTTCAATGGAAATGCTGCATATAAAGGGGATACAGCGGATTTTTCCGGTTCAAATATTTCTTTTACGGCTTTCCAGAAAATAGGATTTGGATTTGTATCTAGTCTCAACAGATCTTCTGTTTCATTTAACGTCTACAACATTCAAGATCGCATTTCTTTAAATGTTCGAAATGGTTTTATTGCGCAATCGCAAGAGGTTGATACGATAGGGCTTTTTATGGATGGTAGTTTGACACAACCTTTGAATAATGATTTCAATCAGGGGATCGGGTTTGGAGTTGACTTTACGTATTATATGCCAATTGAATGGAAAAATGAAGGGACTGCCTTTGTTGAATTTCAATTGAAGAATCTTGGCTTTGGATATATGTATCAGGATCAGCAGGTTTATACAGCAGATACTTCATTTGAATTCAGTGGTTTTCGCTTTGATGAACTTTTTGGTGATCAGGCGATTAATTTTGACACATTGGACGTATTGGATAGCATCGGTGTAACCTCCGGAATTAGAAACACAACATTTTTACTGCCCGGCTATTTACAGGTCGCTAAGATCATTGATGAGCATTCAACGGCAACTGTCCAGACATTTTTTGGCGTTCGACTTTATCCAACTTTGAATTATACTCCTTTGATCTTCGCAGGTATTGATTGGCATGCGAAAGAATGGCTGCGTGTTGGTGCTTCTGCCTCATATGGTGGTTTCGCACGTTTTAGAGGAGGGATATATGCTAGTGCTAAATGGGGTAGATTCAAACTTGGCTTGGGTACAGAAAATATTATCGGAGCTGTTTCGCCTAAAGGAAATGGATTATCCGCAAATTTCAGATTGTCATGCGAATTATAATAGTAATAATCTCTTTGTTGTCTTTCTCGGCGATTTCACAGATAAATTTCTTTGAGGAATATGCGGGTGTGGGAAATGATTTCGGACAAGGCGTAATTCAACTAGAGGATAGTAGTTATGTGATTACCGGTGGCTCGAGCTCTTTTTCTGGAGGGCAAACGGATGCCTTTTTATTATGTATTGATTCGATGGGGCAGTACAAGTGGTCGACTTATTTTGGAGCGGATGAAAGCGATTGGGGGAGACGTGTAATGCACATCGAAAATTACGGATATTACGTTGCAGGCTATTCGAATTCAAATGTTGGAAATGGTTTTGACTTCTACCTTGTAAAAACGGATGATTCAGGGATTCCGCAATGGCAGAAGTATTATGGCGGTTCCAATTGGGAGAAGGTTTATGATGCTGCTTTAACCCGAGATTCAGGAGTTATCATGGTGGGTGATGTTGAGAGTGAGTTTGAAGGAACGAACGCATACATTGTGAGGACAGATAAAAATGGAGATACGCTCTGGACGCGCACTGTAGCAACTTCGGGGGAGGATTTTGCCAGAAGTGTTACGCAATGGAATGATTCGATCTTTGTGGTTGCGGGTCAGATCTATGTTGAAGATTCAATCATGAACAAAGGATTATTGTACTGTATAAAAGATGATGGAACTTTGTTATGGATGGATTCAGTAGGAGTAAACGGGAATACCTACTTCAATGACGTTATTATCTGGGGAGATACCTTACAGGGTGTTGGAGCGGTACGAATGGATGTGAATGATGATTGGGATATGTGGCGAGCAACGTATCTTCTTGCAGATAAACAGTTATTCTTTCCAGGAATTCACGAGAACAATCTTGGAGATTATATCGCCGAAGGATTTGCTGTTTACGGATGGAATAACACAAGAATAATCGGTCAAAGCCGACTAAATGAGCTGAGCTATCCTGGAGGAGAAGACCTGCATTTTGCAAATCAAAATGACTTCTTGTGGAATGTGAGTCCAAATATCGCATGGGTGGCAAGAGATGGTCAGGATGAGCTAGGAGAAATGATCTCAACAAGCGATGGGGGAGTAATGGCCGTGGGGTACACGAGCTCTCGTATTGGGGTGTTCAGCAACTGGGTGTTTGCTATGAAATTTGGACCGAATAATGCTATTCCATGGCAAGATGAGGTTGGACCAGTTTTACCACTAGTAGGACAGAATGAATTGAATTTGATCGCAGGGATATCAATTTATCCGAACCCTGTTGAAGAACAATTAACGCTGAGATCGGAAAAATCGAGTATGCTTTTGGGCACAATTACCGATATAGCAGGAAATGAAGTGAGTACATTCCTTTTGGAAGGCAATCTGAAATTAAATATTTCAAACCTTAGCTCCGGTATTTACATTATCAGATTGTTTGATCCTGAAACAGGAGCAGTTTTTTCAGATCGGATCACAAAACTGTGATTACCATTCGAAAGCTTCGTCGTTGAACCAATTTTTCTGAACGCGAAGCGTCTGTTCAATAACATCACGAACGCAGTGTCTTCCGCCATTAAAAGGTGATTGATAGTCAGAAATTGATTTGATCTCCGGAGCAGCATCCTGAGGACAAGCAGCAATTCCAACTCTTCTCATGACATGGTAATCGGGAATATCGTCCCCCATGTAAAGCACGTGCTCATCCTCAAAGTTATATTCTTCCTTCAGGGTGTCGTATACGTGCAATTTATTGGAAGATCCAAGACAAACCTGAGTAACACCGAGATTTTCCAGTCTTGCTTTCACAGCCTCCGAATAGCCTCCTGTAATAATAAAGATCCTATAATTTAATTTGCATGCATACTGAATAGCGTATGAATCCCGAGAGTTCAACGCTCTCACGACCTCATCGTTAATTAGGTACACATCACCATTGGTTAAAACACCATCAACATCAAAAATGAATGTATTTACCGAGCG
>SBGS01000151.1 GCA_006226555.1 Bacteroidota bacterium | reverse complement strand
ATGAGGCCAGTCTTCTGTTGGCATCGCCCGTTTATTATGTCCTATCGAATTATTAAGTAAGGGACTTAGTTTACAGAACGGAACTGTTTAAAATCCGGACAATCATTTTACAATTTTTTTAATACGACTGACATGGAAAATGCAGTAGAAACGCGTAAGAAACGTGTATCGTTATCATCTTCTGAACGATTGTACGAGTTGGAGAAAAGAAATCTCGAAATGGAGGCTAGCATCCGCTATGCCGGAAGTCTTCAGCAATCAATTCTGCCAAATGAGCGGATCTTTCGGAACATCTTTGAGGATGCTTTTGTTATGTTTCAACCAAAAGATATTGTAAGTGGTGATTTCTACTGGATCTTCCAACATCACAGTGATGTATATTTCGCAGTAGGAGATTGCACGGGGCACGGGATTCCGGGTGCGCTGGTCAATATTGCGGGTAATACATTGCTGCGTCAGATCATTCGAATAGAAGGTGTAACTGATCCTGCTGTTATCCTGCGTTTACTCGATCAGGAGCTGACTACCTTATTTAATGAAAACAGAACAGTAGGAGAGACCAGAGATGGTATGGATATCGCTTTGTGTCGCTTCAATCTTAATTCAGGAAGAGGGTATTTTTGTGGTGCCGGCAGACCTATGCTACTTGTCAGAGATGGCGTTCTTGTAGAATTTGAAAAAGGGTTAGACTCAATTGGATATAATGGAGGTCTACAGAAAGAATTTGACACTGTGGAGTTTGAGCTACTGAAGGGTGATCAGTATTATTTGTTTACTGATGGCTATACCGACCAATTTGGAGGTGTGAATGTGAAGAAGTTCAATAGGAACAGATTCAGAAAATTGATCACGTATCTGTCGGAGGAATCCATGGAAGAACAGAAGCGTCAACTAATAGAGACTCACTTCAACTGGAGAGGTCAAAATGAACAGATAGATGACGTCTGTGTATTGGGAATACGGTTATAAAAAAAAAGCCCCGTCAGGGGCTTTTTTTATGAATTTACGATTTCATCGTATTGTGCTTTCCAATCTTCGTCTTCTTCAAACCACTGGCCTACTTTTCCCAGCAGAGCTTTCGATTTATCGATCTGTCTAGAGTCTTTCAAAGCTTTAGCCGTATATAGAACACCGAGCTTTAGCAACTTCTTGTCAGCATCTGACCAATTATCGATACTTTCGATCTTAGCTAATTCAACATCAGCTTTCTTCCAGAAGTCACGAGCCGATGTTTTATCGTTGTCGTAAAATTTACTTGCTCCTTCAAGGAAGTAAACCCCTGTTAGGTCTCCAGCGATCTTTTGGTATTTGATGGACCAGCTATAAACTTTCTTCCATGAATTAATCGAGATCTCATTCTCAATAGCTTCAACAAGGCTCATTTGAAACATTGAAACGAATTCTTCTTCTTCAACAGTATATGCTCCTTCGTTGTATTTCTTATCATAAGCCAATCCCTTACCTAAATAACCGATGGCATCTTTGTATGCGTTCTTGAACTTTTCGTCATCAGTTCCGGACAATGAGATCTTGTAAAGCCCTTTGGCAGCATAAAAATATGGAGCAATCTCTTTTTTCGTTTTTTCATTCTGAATGTAACTGTCTGCCTCCTTAACTAATTTTTCGTAGTTGGCGTCCGCATAAAGGATCTTCAAGTCATCAAAGTTTGGTGCCTGAGCCAAAGTATTAAGGGTTAAACAAAGTCCTAGGATCGTAAACAAAGTTTTCATGATTGTTGTTTTTGGTTGCTTTGTGTTCAAATACTATACCAAGATAGGAGAATTTATCTAATTCAATTAATCTTCCACACTTTTTATAAGAAGCTCAAGGATTTCCTGTGCTGCTTTTGAAATTTTTGTTCCGGGGCCAAATACTCCAAATACACCGGCGTCCAGAAGAAAATCATAATCTTGCTGAGGAATTACACCTCCCGCGATCACCATGATATCATCTCTCCCTAGTTTTTTCAATTCTTCAATGACTGCCGGGACAAGTGTTTTGTGACCTGCTGCAAGAGACGATACTCCCAAAATATGGACATCATTTTCTACCGCCTGTTTCGCTGCTTCTTCCGGAGTTTGAAAGAGTGGGCCGATATCAACATCAAAACCAATATCAGCAAATGAAGTCGCTATCACTTTAGCACCTCTATCGTGTCCGTCCTGACCCATTTTTGCGATCATAATTCTTGGTCTTCTACCTTCCAATGATGCAAATCGGTCTGCCAATTCTTTGGCTTTTACAAAATCTTGGTCTTCCATAGCTTCTGCTGAATATACGCCACTTATTGTTCGAATAGTAGCTTTGTAGCGTCCAAAGGCATTTTCCATGGCCAAAGAGATCTCTCCTAAAGAGGCTCTCTCGCGTGCACATCTAACCGCTATCTCCAGTAAATTACCATCACCACTTTTTGCGCTTTCTTCTAGCTCAGAGAGTAATTCTTTAACTTTTTCGTTATCTCTTTCTGATCGTAATTTATTTAATCTCTCGATTTGAGCCAGTCTTACTTTTGTATTGTCTACTTCGAGAATATCAAGAGTGGATTCTTCTTCAACTGTGTACCGATTAACACCTACAATTGTGTCCTTACCTGAGTCTATCCGCGCTTGTTTTTTGGCAGCTGCCTCTTCAATGCGCATTTTAGGAATGCCCGTTTCAATGGCTTTTGCCATTCCGCCCAGTCCTTCCACTTCTTCAATGAGCTCCCAGGCTTTCTCCATTAATTCCTCTGTAAGCTTTTCTACGAAAACACTTCCTCCGGCAGGGTCTATGAATTTTGTGATACCTGTTTCCTCCTGAAGGTAGATCTGCGTGTTACGTGCAATGCGAGCGGAGAAATCCGTAGGAAGAGCAATCGCTTCATCCAGTGCATTTGTATGTAAGGACTGTGTACCTCCTAGTGCTGCGGCTAATGCCTCAATACAAGTTCGGGAAACATTGTTGAAAGGATCTTGCTCGGTAAGACTCCATCCTGAAGTTTGACAGTGCGTTCTAAGGGCCAGTGATTTTTTGTTCTTAGGTTCGAACTGACTGACAATTCTTGACCAAAGTACTCGGGCAGCGCGCATTTTGGCGATCTCAACATAATGATCCATTCCAATGGCCCAAAAGAAGCTCAAGCGTGGTGCGAATTCGTCAATATCCATACCTGCATTGATCCCCGCTCTTAAATATTCCAGTCCATCAGCTAATGTGTAGGCCAATTCAATTGCAGCAGTAGCTCCAGCTTCCTGCATGTGATACCCCGATATCGAGATTGAATTGAACTTCGGCATATTACGCGAAGTGTACTCAAAAATATCACTGATAATTCGCATCGATGGCAGAGGAGGGTAGATGTACGTGTTACGCACCATAAACTCCTTTAAGATATCATTTTGGATCGTACCCGATAATTGTTCTTGCTTAACGCCCTGTTCTTCTGCGGCAACGATATAAAAGGCCATGATCGGAATTACTGCTCCGTTCATGGTCATGGAAACCGACATCTGATCAAGTGGGATCTGATCGAATAGGATCTTCATATCGAGTATAGAATCGATCGCAACTCCTGCTTTACCAACATCACCCACAACACGCGGATGATCGGAGTCATAACCACGGTGTGTAGCAAGGTCAAAAGCTACAGAAAGTCCTTTTTGTCCGGCAGCAAGATTTCTTCTGTAGAAAGCGTTTGATTCTTCAGCAGTTGAGAAACCTGCATACTGTCTGATCGTCCAAGGTCTGATCACATACATGGAAGAATAAGGTCCTCTTAGATACGGAGCAATTCCTGAGACATATCCCAAATGGTTCATGCCTTCGGTGTCCCACTTGGTGTAGTAATTGTTGAACGGTATTCCGTCAGGTGAAGTATAGGTGACTCCGGCTTTTTCTTGAACCTCACCGGTAATTTCTTGAGGTTGATAAGTGCTAAAATCTATTCTTTTCATACCGTGATCTCTTTTTCTATTACAAGCGCTTCCATCTTCGTTTGGCTCATTACCGGAATGTTTTTCCAGCTATCATGCTGCTCATCCGGATTGGGAAATTTATTAACTCCAATAAGGATCTTTTTCCCTGATTTGAATTCATCTATTCGATGCGTTCGTGTCTCACCGATCTCTTGATGTAGAGCATTGCGACCTTCTTCGGAGCTATAACTTTCCTTTTCGGCCAACAGGAAGAATTCCCAGCTGTTTTCGGAGAGTTGATCTTTTATAGCATCGATCACGTAGCTTCCACCCAAAGGATTGATGACTTTATCGATATGTGACTCTTCTGCAAGTAATAAAGAAATATTAACTGCCATCCTTTGTGCCAGCTCACTTGGACTATCGCTGTACAGATCATAGGGCTGAACAAGAACATTATTAACGCCTCCATTTACTGCAGAAAGAGCTTCCGTTGTTTGTCTTAACAGGTTCGTATATGGATCTTTTAGTGACTTGTTTACATGTCCTATAACAGCTGTTGTCTCAGCTCTGTGAGAACAGTTGTGTTCTGGTTGATATGCGTGTACGATCTTACTCCAAAGGCTTCTGAAGACATCAAACTTTGCTGATTCGATCAAATAATTGCTATTTACACCAAAATGAAAATGGAGACAAGCTGCCGCATCATCAATTGAAAGTCCTGAATCCATAAGGTTCAGAAGGATTTCATGTCCGTAATGCAAGGCGAAGCCAATCTCTTGATAGCTTGATCCTCCTGCCTGATGAATTTCAAATGCATTGACGCAAAAAGCCGGAAACTGTTCTTGTTTCAAAAGTTCAAGTAAAATCGGACTTTTTATCTCTTCTAGACCGGCTTCATAAGAAACATTAACTGTTCTTTTACCAATGGT
>SBGS01000006.1 GCA_006226555.1 Bacteroidota bacterium | reverse complement strand
TGCCCATTTATTCCTTTCTGTTCCTCCACGACGATTGCCAGTTACTCGTCCTTTTCGTCTACCGTACTTATTTCTTCTAATCCCTAAAATGATCAGAATTATACCCAATCCGGCTCCAACTAATATCAATACGCCGAGTAATTCACCACCTAAGAGGAGTACTCCTCCACCAAAAAACAACCCGACTGCGAATATTAAACTCCCAAGAACGATCATCCATACCCCCTGCCCTGTTCCCGGATTTGCTACAAATTTGGAAGCGATCTTTTTTGTCATTTGTCTCGATCCTAAACTGACCTTTGAGGGTCGATCGTCAAACAATACCTGATCACTTTTAATCGGGAAGGATATCTCATTTGTTGGCTCTAAATCCGTTCGATCGTCGATCCCGTTGTCATATATGGCTTGGACTTGAATTAGCTCCTCATTGTTAATCGACACAATTTCTTGTGCTGATCTATCAACTTCAAGATCATTAGATCCCTTATGAGACTCAACATTTTTTTTGTTGTTCCAGGATATGTGATAGCCCTTTCTAAAATGGCGTTTCTCAACATGAAGAACACCACAGGACAGTAATGATAAACTCAAGATCAAGGTAAAAACAAATCGCATTTTTTCTGATCCTTTCATACCTTATCCCCCTGATTACCAAGCATGTTTTTTACACAAATAATGAACGTATCGATCCAATAGTCTGCGAATGAACCTGTGCACGAATCCTGCATCCTTTAGCAGAAATACGAGCGAAGGCGACACAGTGTAATAGAATCGAATGAAGAGCATACCGAAAAAGTGATGACGTAGTTTTTCATCCCGATATTTCCGCAATAGCTCTACCTGAGGTGCATTTACGTCACCGTATGCCATGGTTGCCACATAGCATCCGGAACCGAACATATCTTTAGATGCTGTACTTACCGCTGCACCTATCGCGACAAACAATCCTATTAACACAACAAGACCGACAACAATATTAAGTGCCACTTTTGATCCAGTTGAGAGCTGACCTGTGCTGTCGTACATTTCGTAATAGGTCATTTTATGAATATCCGAAGGAGTAATGAAGGTTTCTCCAGGCTCTAATTTTACACTATCCTTTAATTGGATATGCAACGCATTTGCATAATGATATTGATCTGGGCGATTGATCTCTTCCGGTAGCTGAACGTTTATTTTTTTTTCACTCATTTCGAAATACAAACTGGTATCCACAATCAGTAATTTTCGGCATTCAGTTAATTTGCCATCTGACTCATGTAAGTATAACTTTTTGAATTTGTGAATTGGTTGACCTTTAAGATCCGTATCATGTTTTATATCCTTACGTATGTGACTTTCTCTCTTAATAAATTTCTCTGCGTCAACCATTTTTAGTGTATAATAGGAACATCCTGAAAGAATTAAGGATAAAAAGATCACAGGAAACAAAAATCCGGTCGAAAGATATTTTCTCATTAGTTTAACTTTAATCATTTCTCCAAATCTACATTTCTATCGAGGAGCTAAAAATGACATATGTCAATTCTAAATCAAATAATTACCGATCAGTTTCAATTGAACAGTCAGATCATTGACAAAGAGAAATCGTAAATTAGATTCAGAAAACCACGGAAATGAGAGTTCTATTTGTTGCCATTTTTATCTCTTTAACATCAGGCTGTTCACACAATGGATTGCGATTTATCCAAGACGGTAGCATAGAACACAAAACGAGCACAGCGGATAAAGCAGAAAGAAGCGATTATGAGCAACCAAGTAATGGTTCATACATAACCTCGGATGTGCCATTATCTCCTAAAATAGATGAACCAGTTCCAATTGAAGCTGACAAAGTGGATCGTTGGGTAGATAGGTTATCTAATATGGAGGAAGAAGTTTTCGATCAGCAGAAATTAACTGAACCTATAAGAGCTGTCAACAATAGACGGGAGAAAGGAAGTAAAAAAGAGGACCAAGTATTAATCGGAGGTTCAACCGTCATGTTTGTGATTGGCGGAATATTACTCATTGTTGCCCTGGTCAATCTTGTTAAATACCTAAGCACACCTGAAGATCCTTCAACGGTAGGGGGATGTTTAACCACAGTATTCGGTATGATCGCCTACATGACCTTGGCAATAATATTCGGAGCTCTTGCTGCTGTTTTTATCCTCGTAGGAGTGCTCCTACTTATATTGGCAAAAAAATCCGTTGAGTAGTACGATGTAAGATCTTCAATAAACGCTAATCAGTAAATTTGTTTATGCCATATTCCGAACTGATCCAATATTTCGAGCAATACGTTTCACTCACAGAAGAAGAGAAAAGTCACATCAATAGTTCCTACAAACGAGTAAAACTGAAAAAAAAAGACTTTCTTTTTAAGCAGGGTGAACGTTGTACAACAGAGGCATTTGTGCTGAAGGGAACATTGAGGTCTTTTTATGTAGACAGCAGAGGAAATGAGCACGTTCTGAACTTTGCCTTGCCAGGTTGGTGGGTTGGCGATCTTTCTTCTTTCTACCACGGAACAGATTCATTTATTACTGTTCAAGCTTTGGAAGACACTGATCTATTGGTAATTGATCCGGATGTAAAAGAAGACCTATTCAATCAGATCCCATCACTAGAGAGGGTATTTCGAATTATTGTTCAAAAACACCTTTCATCTCTTCAAACTCGCTTTCTTTCTACTATCAGCGAAACTGCAGATCAACGATACAATAACCTTCTGAACAAGATCCCAAATATTGAGCAACTCGTCCCTCAACACCAAATAGCATCTTATCTGGGCATTCTTCCGGAATCACTCAGCAGAATGAAGAAACAACTTCTGGAAGGAAAAAAATGACGCTTTAAAAGTCTTAACATAGGTCAATGAAATAATTTTATCTACCATGGTATATTTGTCAAAACAAAACGAAATAACATGGAAACAAATTGGAAAATTGACAATATGCACAGTGTGATCGGTTTCAAAGTGAAACATATGATGATCACAAATGTATCGGGAACTTTCGGAACTTTTGATGCATCTGCTATCACAAAAGGTGACGATTTCAACGGTGCGTCTTTTGATTTTAACGCATCAATTGACAGCATTAATACAGGAGTTGCAGATAGAGATGCTCATTTAAAGTCTGATGACTTCTTCAATGCTGAACAATATCCAAAACTGAGCTTCAAAAGTAATTCCGTAGACAAAAACGGCGATGATGTTACAGTAAGTGGTGATCTAACAATACGAGACATTACTCTCCCTGTGACATTAAAGGGTGATTTCGGTGGAATTGTAACTGATCCATACGGTCAGACGAAAGCAGGACTTACACTCGAAGGAAAAATCAAACGCAGTGATTTCAATCTTAAATGGAACGCTATCACTGAGGCAGGAAGCATCGTGGTCAGCGATGAGATCCGTATCCAAACTGAAATTCAATTTATCAAAGAGGCTTAATAAGCAAACTTCCTTAAGTAGTAGTTAGTAGTGGTTAGTTAGGAGCGGGGCAAATGCCCCGCTTTTTTTTATCTCACACAACGTACGGATAATCCGCTTCGTTTGTAATATTCATCTTTCTTAAAACTCTGATCTGCCGCAATCAGGGTATATCCGAATGCACTGCCTGAAGACTTCTCCGTTAAAGTCCACCACGCCGTTAATCTACCAATTGGATTGAACAAACCAGTGGCATTTCTATAACCACCTGGAAATGCATTGAATCCGGAATTATTGTTTCCATTACCTTCTTTTTCCCATGCAGTAGTACTTTTTAATACTTCACCATTTGAATTAACAAAAAGTAATAATGCAGCAAAGTCTTCATCGCTTGGAATTCTCCATCCCTCTGGGGCCAAACCTCTAGAATCAATCACAGCCCAATAGTTATACAGTCTACCGTAAGTTTCACCATTTGATTCTTCATTGTTTGCATAGCACCATGCCGGAATCTTATTTTTAGCTGCATTTACCCATTCTTCATTTGTTCTTGCCTGAAGTATTGTATCCCCATTTTTAAATACAAGGGTATTTAAGTTATGTGACATCCAAACTTGATCGCCGATCAGAACAGTGTCGGACTCCTCATTGGAAGAAGTACTATTGGTTGAAGGCGGATCAACCTGCTCTGAATCATTTACTATCATCTTCCCTGATCCGCAGGCAATTAAAAGATAAGCGGATACAGAAAATGCCAAAAGGTATTTCTTTTTCATGGTTAGGAATTTTGAGACAAAGATATATTCAAATCGAAAATAAAAAACGAGGAGAATTAAAAATTCTCCTCGCAAAAGAGACGAATAGACAGGGTTAAACTACTATACCAAATTTTTCTATTCGCCCTGAAATAGTTTAAATGAACAAACTTCAAATGCCGCCACTAAATAATCAATCTTCACATGTCATTTCGCTGTACCTCAAAAATGAGTTCCTAATCGTAATATGAGCATGGACGTTCCATTTGATCAAATATGTAACACGGACGCACGCAGAGAACAACTCACATGCCTTAATTGTAACACACTGTAAACATGTTAATTAACTTTTTTTACCGAAGATTTTTTTCCCGAACTGAGAAAATATTCCAAAAATGGGAATACTTAAATCGTATTAATTCACAATGATACGTTTCGTAATCTGTTCTCCATTGAGCTCGATAACGAGCAGATAAACTCCCGGAGAAAAATCATTCCTGATGGTATATAAGTTCATACCAGGTTGGATCTGAATCCCTTTCACCTCATCCGCTTGTGCACCAGCTGCAGTAAACAATCGAATATTCATTTCTCCAGGTTCAGATACAGAAACACTAAGGTTAATTATATCGTCAGTTGGATTAGGGAACACCTCAATTTCAATT
>SBGS01000081.1 GCA_006226555.1 Bacteroidota bacterium | reverse complement strand
GTCGGTTAACCGACCCCTAAGTTATTTACTTATTTGAAAATGATGGTCATTTCCACCCTTCTGTTCTTCTGTCTACCTTCCGGAGTATTGTTGTCAGCTATCGGCTGTGTTTCTCCGAAGTACAATGCGACTAAGCGATCTGAAGATATACCTTTCGATTCCATGAATCGTTTAACGGCTTCAGCACGTTTCTTAGATAGAACAAGGTTTGCTTGAGCATCACCTACGTTATCTGTGTGTCCTGCGATCTGAAGTCTCCAGTCCGGTTTCTTGTTCAGAACCTCTGCAAGCTCAGAAAGTGAAGGGATAGATACTTCCTTGATGATATCCTTACCTGTTTCGAATTCTAAGTTCTCGAAGGCAGTTTTGAGGATTTCCTCAACTTCTTTTTCGATCTCAGGACATCCTTCGTTCGCAACTGGTCCAGGTGTGTTTGGACACTTGTCATCTTTATCAAGTACACCGTCATTATCGGTATCCTGGTAAGGACATCCTTTATTTGCGATTGGACCGGCAAGGTTAGGACACTGATCATCTTTATCCAATAGACCATCACCGTCTGTATCCGGCCAAGGACATCCATTGTTTTCTTTCGGACCTGCTTCAGTTGGACAGTTATCGATAAAGTCGAACAATCCATCGTTATCAGTATCAGGACACCCGTTGTTTACAAGCGGACCTGCAACATCCGGACAAGCGTCTTCGTCATCTATGATTCCGTCGCCATCAGTATCAGGACATCCGTCATATTTTGCCAATCCTGGTACATCCGGACATTTATCTTTAGGGTCAATAATACTATCGTTATCACGATCCGGACAACCTTTGAATGCAGGGTCTCCAGCAAGATCAGGACAGTCATCGTCTTTATCCGGGATCTTGTCGCCATCTTTATCCGGACATCCGTTGAATTCAGCTAATCCTGGTTCGTTTGGACAAAGATCATCCATGTCTTTAATTCCATCACGGTCTGTATCAGGACATCCTTTGAATTCCCATACACCTGGAACAACTAAACACTCGTCAAGTTTATCAGAAACAAGGTCTCCATCAACATCACTTGGGTGTCCGTACAACACAGGAACACGAAGTCCGGCATAGAAAGTAGCTCCATTCCTTTTATGACCTGAACCAAGAAGAACACCCCAGTCAGTAACACCTACGGTTAAAGGTCCTAAACGCAGACCTAACCCGGATTTAAATCCACTGTACTTATTGTAAACAAATGGTAAGTGAACACCAAACCATGCATGGTCAAAGCTCGGAGTAACAGAAATGTAATTTGCAGTTCTAACGCGATGTGGAGTTTTTCTTGATAGAACATTTATATTTCCCGTTGCATTCACATAGAACCATTTGTAAATATTGTAATCAAATTGTAGGTTCAATGCAGTTGGTGTCATCATGAAGAATGTTGAATTGACACTCTCGTTAGCGGTCCAACCATCACGAGCGACAATTAGGCTATCAATTTTTTCATCAATTTCAGGCAAGCTGGACACTCCTTTGAATGCATCTCTAAAGTCAAAATTGATATTATCGTTAACTGAGAAATCTCGACTTAAATTACCTTTCGTAAATTTCATTCCTCCAATATCTAATATTGAAGCACCGAATCTCATTTTATACTTCTCTTGATCGCGACGCCAGATATTTGTTTCACCATCCATATCGTACTTGTAATCTTTCCAGTCTGGGCGCCATTCATATACGAATCCCAGATCCAAACCTAAGCCAAATTTGGAAGCAGGTGTAGTAAAATCACTAAGAGTGGGCTTTTCACCATTCCCCATTTTCTCCAATATTCCTGTTGAGTGACCATAGTTTACATCGCCTGACACGTATGCCAGGGTATCCTGATCGTATACTTGATAAGAGAAATTATCTGTATACATATAGGCTGCAGCAATTCCCGATAACCACTTTGCTTTTCCACCAGCTTTCATGAAGTGCTCGCCATCATCTTTTATAACCTGAGAATAGATCAATCCATATTCCATCCAGGTAAGGTGATTCACATTCAACAGCTCCTCATTGAATTGTTTACCCCATAAGCTTGGTACATTCCAGTCATCTTGAATGAGAATAGCCAATTTCGGATCTAGGTCATCCAAATTTGTAACAGATCTGTACTTGATGGCTGCCCCGACGGCTATTTTTGGGTTTACATGTACCATAAAGTTCAATACATCCACCTGAATATTAGCGTACAGACCATGTGTGGATGTTGAGTTTTCATTGTAGCGACGTGTCAATAGATCCTGAAAAATATTTGTTGTGTCAGCAGGATTTACCATCCAATCGTTGTCCGGGTTAGAGCCACCTGGATAGTAATTATATGTATTGACTAGTGAATCTGTACCATTTTGATTTGGTTTGTAGATGTTTAGTTCATCATCTGATGCAAATGACTTTATCCACCATTTAGGCATGTAGTCAGTATCAAAGGTTTGCGCATTTTGCCATGCTGAGAAATTGAAAGAAAACAGGTTTAAGTCAAATGAAAAGCGACCATCCACAAAACTTGCAGGGTTAATATCTGTCCCCATAACTCCACTGTAGTTACTTTGCGGAATACCAAGGTAGTTCTGAGCATTAACAGATAATGTTAATCCAAAAATGATGATCCCCGAGAGGAGCGAACGCATTGATTTCATAATTTTTGTTTAGTAGTTTAAGTAATAGGAAACCACAAATTGATCTACTACTGTTGTGACGATCAAGCCTTGATTTCCGGCTTCAAGTAGTACTTTCTTCTGTCCTTCAAGCGGAGTAGAAGAGATCTTACTACCATCGGATAAATACAAATATACATTATTCTCCAAACCATCAAGTAATGCCACTACGGTCTTTCCACTTTCTGTTTGAGCAACATCGATTGAATTCAGATCGTTACTTGGTAAATCGATCTTTCCATACGGAATGCCATTTTCATTCGTGAGCGTAAGTGTATTGCCTTCCTTGATCAATAAAGAGCGGAGCAGTTCATGTTCACTGAAAACAAAAGTACCTGCTCGTTTATCCAAGTTTGTACGGATGCCTTTCTGATCGATCTTCATGAGATTACCATTTGTTAGCACAAAATGAAACACCTCATTAGGGAATTTTAAGCGGGCGTGATCAATTTCCAGATTGAACTTTCTATACTCACGTCTTTTTTCGATCTCGTACATCACGAAGTTCCCTTCTCCGGATACCCCTGCGAATAGTTTTGACTGGCTGGCCCAAACGATCGGTTTTGTATCTGTGGTTATGGCTAACTTGTATATGTTTAATTCCCTTCCTTTCGCATCAAAGTGGTATAGCTTTTTACCCTGAGGAACCAGGAAATTTGCATTTCCCTTCCATCTGTAGAAAGTTGGGTCTGCAGAGCTTTCTTCGTCTAGTTTTACTGGAAAACCGGTTGGTGAAACTCCACTCTGATCATAAACGTGTAGCTCCTGGTCTGTACAGAAGTAAAAATAGACCTTACCATTATCAAAGATGTCAGCCACCTGAATGTGGGTCAACGGTTTACCTTTAAGGTCTTTCGACCAGGTTAGTTTATCGTTGTTAAAAATAGCAGCCTTTCCATTTTGCCCGATAATGAAACAAGTTCCGTTTTTTTGATCTGACCAAAAGTCGAAAACATCCTCACTAATACTTCTCGACAATGGCGTTTTGGAGGAAGTTTGAGTTTTAGAGATTTTTTGGTCAGTGTAGAGATGACTCTCATGTATCGAACCCTTATACACGGATGCGGCATAAACGTCTTTCGAAGAATATTTTCTTTCGGACACCAGCTTTGGCAACTTGTCATACAATGTTGATCTCAGTTCCGATTTAAATGCAATCGTATTTCCAAGTCTGTAGTCCGAAAGGATCTTATCTACAGTATTTTCCGATTCAGCAAATACGATCAGGTTGTCAAGGAATTTGAAGGTGTAGCTTTTCCCTTTGGCAGGAAAACTTCCGGTAAGTGGAGCGTCAAATCGATTGGTGTCAAAAGACTGTGTGTAATCGCTCAATACCAGGTCCGGATCTTGTCCCTCGAGATAATCGGATATTAATGCTTTTTTACCATCAATGGTTATTTCTACAAAACCTTTATCTAACCAAAGCAACATAGGGCCTTTTGCAAAAACGGAATCGACTGTGCTGCAGAACTCACCATTCCAGAAATGATATTCTTCCAAGTCTGAGGAAAGATATTTTGAAAACAGTGCTTCGTCATTAATCTTTTTACCCAATGCTTGCTCTGACGCTGATGATTGGTAGGTAGAATAACCGTTTTCTTTGAAGTAATATTCGGTTCTTGAGTATTTACCATCCGCATTTTTGAGGTCAAGAACTACTGCGCTGGCTTTTTTATCAAAAACCAGATTATTCAACGGTTGGTTTGAGTTTATTTCCCCTTCGGATATGTACAGCTTTGTTTTGTAATATACCCCAGTGTAGTTTCCATAGGTGAAATTGTATCCATCCAAGGTAAGCTTCGACGCATCTGAAAACAACTCTTTGATGGCTTTCTGATCCCACGTTTGCTGTTTCACAAACAACGCATGAGGTCTGGATTTGGAGAAGTATGCATGATCATAACCGGTGGGATTTACTTCATCCACCAGTGGTCTCAGCGGACTGTTGATAAGCGCCGGTATAACATCGATCAAACATTCGTCAGGTCGAAGCAACAGAACAAGTTCTTCGTCTTCTGCTGAAAATAACTGCGTAGGGTCTAACTGTTTTTGGCCTTGTTGTATTTCGAAGGCGACGTATCCCAACCATAAGGTAGAGAGCAATACCAGCAATATGAGTACAATTCGCTTTAACATAAAATCCTACTCAAAATTAGGAATAGAATGTTCGTT
>SBGS01000270.1 GCA_006226555.1 Bacteroidota bacterium | reverse complement strand
AGAGTCGGAATTTGTAAAAACCCTCTTCTATCAGATAGGAGAATCAAAGATCGAATTACTTGAAGCAACGGATCCCAATTCAGCCATTGCTAAATATCTCGAAAAGAACAAGCAAGGATTTCATCATGTTGCCTTTGAAGTAGATGATATTGAAGCCGAATTGGCTCGGTTGCAATCAGAAGGATTTGAGTTGATCCATCAAACGCCTAAGGACGGGGCAGATAATAAGCGCATTGCATTTCTTCATCCCAAAGCGACATCAGGTCTACTTGTTGAGCTTTGTCAGGAAAAGAGTTGAGTGATATCCAAGTCTTCCGTTAAGTGAAGAGCATTTAATCCAATTTTTTTCGCTCCTTCGATATGTTGGATGCTATCGTCAATGAAGAGTGCTTCTTCTGGATCTATACCGATATCGTTACAGACGAATTGAAAAATATCAGCATTAGGTTTGCGCATACCGACTATATGTGACAAATAGAGTTCGTGATATATTTCCTCCGGAAGGACATCTGAAGTTTTACGCCATTCTCTCCATGCGCGGTCTTGGTGTATTTCATTAATGTTGCTAAGCATATATAACTTTTTGCCTTCTTCTCGAAGCGTGAGTAAAAGTTCGATGCGTGCTGGAGGAACATCCAATATCATTGCATTCCATGCTGAAACCACCTTGTTGGGTGTGATGCCCGCAGGCAAATGATCAAGCAATTTATTGATAAACTGTTGTGATGAGATCTTTCCGGTTTCATATTGGTCAAAGATCTGCGATTGAGCAAACTGATTATACAACGCGTTAAACTCGGGTATGCCGAGTGCCTCAAATGCATGAATAGAACGGTAATAATCAATATTGATGATCACACCTCCCAGGTCAAGGATGTAATGGTCAAATGATTTTGGATCGCGCATACGCAAAGAAACAAAAAAAGGGAGCTTAGCTCCCTTTCTCTTATATTGAAATTGTTCGTTATTTCTTTAAAACGATATTCACTTCGAACTGTAGCTCCGGTTTCAATGCTGGCCCACCAGTTTCTTCGTTTACTTCTTTTAGGTAAGGCATAGTTGTAGAAGAAATATCTAAACCAAACTTTCCTTTGATAACTGCACCGTTCTCATCTTGTTCGATGGTTACAGGTGCGTCTTGAGTGATCTCAGTTCCTAACAAATGGAAAGTAGCATTTAATTTTCCGTCTGCATAAGAATTAAGGTCAACTTTCACTTCTGGATGCTCGGCAACAAAGAAGAATGCCGTATCCATCAAATGATTGTTAAGGTATGCAAGCTTCTCTGCTGGATATCCTTCTGTTTCACTGTTGATGGAGTTCATGTCCACAACAAAGCTACCACTAACAAGTTCATCACCTTTCATAGTCAATGAACCTTCTTTCAATTTGATCGATCCAACATGGAAGTGTTGCTCATTTTCCTCACCTTTCCAGCTAATAGTTGATGCTGAAGCATCTGCAGTATAGCTTACTTCTTCCACCGTTGTTTCTTCGGTGTTTTCTCCGCCACATGAAACCATAAATAAGGCTGCGGCCGCGAATAATAACATTGATGTTCTTTTCATAATTGTTCGTTTTGCAATACAAATATAAATAAATATACCATGGTAATTAAAATACTGTAATTTTTTTTCAGTCGGAATGTTTAACTTCGATACATGGATAAATTATCTATTGATCAGAACCATTTTATTGATCTCAATAAACCGCTAGATATTTCGATTCCGCTTCGAGGAGATAATAAGAACTTGCGTGCATGGTATGTGGATCCTCCACGCTTTGAACCGGTAAGAACGGATAAGTATGTTGGTGCGATCGCCGAGGGTGGTTCCGTGAATTTTCGCAATGTTTATTTTAATCCGCATGGTCATGGTACACATACGGAGTGTCTTGGGCACATCACTAAGGATGTGTACTCGGTGAATGATGTACTCCAGAAGTATTTCTTTACAGCTACTCTGATCTCGATTCTGCCAAAAAGAAGAGATAATGGTGATAAGGTAGATTTTGTGATCACGAGAGATCAGCTGGAGCAATTCGATATATCTACTGAAGCGTTGATCATCCGAACTTTACCTAATGATCATACCAAGAAGAGCAGGAATTATTCGAACACAAACCCACCTTATTTCGATGTTGCGTGTGCCGACTTGATCAAAGAGCTGAGGGTGAAACATTTTTTAGTTGATCTACCTTCTGTTGATAGGGAGGAAGATGGAGGTGTTCTGGCATTTCACCATGTCTTTTGGGATGTGCCTCAAAAGCCAAATTTTGAAAGAACGATCACAGAGCTGGTGTTCATTCCGAATGAGGTGAAAGATGGGAAATATGTTCTTAATCTCCAGATGGCGCCATTTGTTAACGATGCTGCGCCAAGTAGGCCGGTTCTATATCGCATTGAGGTGAAATAAAAAACGCTCCACCAAAGGCAGAGCGTTTTTTCATAGTAGCAGTAAGTTTAATTGTATTGATTCACAACAACTGTAGTAATTTCCTCAACAAAAAAAATCAGGATTTTCTTTAAGATCGTGTGCTAAGCACATCTTTGATCTGAAGAATTTTGAACTGTTATACTCTTTAATCAAACTAGAAAATGAAACTGCCTCTCCAAGCAGTGAATCTTCAGTATGTCAAAGCGAAACTTAAAGAAAATATCCTGATTCTTTCTCCTTATTTCTAACTCAAGTATACACACTTCCTTACAAAATGTTCATGGTAAATGAATATTGTGCAGGTTTAGATGAACAAAAACCGTTTAGTAGCTATCGAAGTTAAATATTTTCGAGTCTATTGAAGAAAATGTCTCGTTTGGCAGGAGATAATGGAACTTCTGAGCCGTCTTTCATTACAACAGCACCACCATTCTTTTTGTCGTATCGATCAACATAGTTGATGTTGATTAAATGTGATTGCTGAACTCGTAAAAAGTTGTGAGCAGAAAGAAGAGTTTCGTATTCCTTTAGCGTTTTTGAAACGAGTATTTTTCGGTTATCCTTTAGGTAGAAGGAGGTATAGTTACGATCTGCTTCGCAACGAATAATATCATCCAACTCCACAACGTGTACACTTTCCTGAGTTTTTAATACGAGTCTACGCTTTTCACTTGGATTGATGTTCTTTTGAAGAGCCTCAAACTGTGCATCTTCCTTCTTTTGGTGAATGGATTCTAATGCTCTATCCAGAGCTCCTTTTAATTCTAATGTATCTACCGGTTTAAGCAAGTAATCAAGTGCACTGAATTTAATTGCCTTGATCGCGAATTCTTCATGAGCAGTAATGAAGATCACCTCAAAGTGTTTGTCTTCGATGGATCTGATCACATCGAAGCCGGTTCCATCGGGCATCTGAATATCCAAGAAAACAATATCCGGATCATGACGATGAATTGCATCGATCGCAGTTTGCACATTGGAACCTTCAGGGATAGTTTCTAAATCGTATCCAAAAGAGTCGATCATTTTGGCGATCAATTCCCTGGTTCTTGCTTCATCATCAACGATCAGAATCTTCGTCATGTCAATTTAGTTTATGTGATTGGCTTCGGTAGTATATGGTAACGAAATTAACACTTTTGTTCCGGTTTCCAACTCAGGATCATAATCTTCTACGATCATCGAACCTTCTGATTTGTACTTTTTGTTCAAATGAGTTATACGTTGACGAGTAATCTCCATAGCCATGCTCTTGTGAGCAGAGCTTTTCTTCGATTCCTTACTTTTCTTTCGCCCAATGCCATTATCCTCTATTCTGATACAAAGCATGTCAGCATCCTTTGTAAATATGATCCGAATAAATCCTCCTTCGATGGTATGTAATTGCCCGTGCTCAATGGCATTTTCAATGAAGGGTTGTGTGATCATTGGAGGAATATTCGCGTGCTCATCGTATAGCATTTCGTCAACTTCGATACTGTATTCAAAGCGATCTTGAAATCTAAGTTTTTGCATCTGAAGATACTTCTCCAGAATTTCTACCTCCGTTGTAATAGGAATAAACTCCTTGGATGAGTTTTCCAGGATCAAACGCATTAATCGCGAGAAATTAACCAGGAAACGAGAGGAATTCACGGTGTCATTATCGTAAATATAACTTTGAATTACAGACATCGCATTGAATACGAAATGCGGATTCATCTGAGATCGTAGTAATCGTTGGGCCATTTCTGTTTCTATCTGGCGCTGTTTGATCTTTGACTGATTCCATCGATAGAACATGATGATCGAGGCCAGTACAATAATGACAATGAATGCCACAATAATGTACATCTGAAAGTTGTTCCTCAACTGGATGTTTTCCATTTTTGAGGCGGTCAGGGCGCGCTCCTGTGACTGTCTTTTCAATGAGTCAGTTTGTGCACTGATCAATCTTTCGCGTTGCTCCGCCCGGTATGATTCACTTAGCTCAGCGATCTTTGTAGCTGCCTGCAATGTTGTATTGCTATCCGTATAGTTCAGATACAATTCCATGTAATGCAATGCGTCATTGTTTCTGTTGAGCGCCTTGTACACATCTGCCATTACTCGGTACGTATTGAATATCTGGTTTCGCGAACCATATTGTTCACGAATTTCAATAGAGCGATTCAGATAGTTAAGTGCATTCGCATATTTCCCTTGCTCTTTGAAAACAGTTCCTACATTATGATATACTCCGGCGATCTTTTCCTTGTTACTGGTTGATTCATAATAGATCAGGGCTTTATTGAAATTACTGACAGCCAGGTTATAACGTTCCTGAGATTTGTAGATCAAACCGATAATATTGTGTACTTCTCCAAGCCCGTTGTAGTCTTTCAACTGATTGAGATACCAGATAGATCGTTCTGCATTTCTAAGGGCATCATCCGGTTCACC
>SBGS01000301.1 GCA_006226555.1 Bacteroidota bacterium | reverse complement strand
ATTCTCAATAGCCTTTTTTCTTCCTTCGGAGGTTTTGAATTCTTCACAACGCGCAGTCCCAAGAATCGTTCCTCCCCGCTGTATGATATTATCTACATCTGAAAAATTCAACTCTTTGTAACGGTTATATATTAAACCCTCGTACCCATCATAAAAGCCAACAGGAGTTATTCCTTTGTTTAAACAAGTTTTGACAATTGCTCTGATACAAGCGTTCATCCCGGGTGAATCCCCACCAGAAGTGATGAGTCCAATTTTCTTCATGAACTAAAAATAAATAAAAGCAGCGCTTTTTAGAATATATTTATGGAAAAAGCTGAGCGTTTACATCATCTATTAAAAGCCATTAAAATAAATGGGGCTATTTCGAAGTAAATATTTAAAGTTGACAGACGATGAACTGCTGCAACTATTTAAAGACGGACAAGAGAAAAAAGTTCTTGAAGTCTTTTATGTTCGATATGCCCACTTAATAATGGGTACGGCTTTAAAGTATACCAATCAGAGCTCCGATGCTGAGGATATAGTCATGCAGGTATTTGAGGATCTCCCAAATAAAATCAGAAGGCATGAAATTTCGAAATTCAAACCATGGCTGCATATGGTTACAAAGAACCAATGCCTGATGGAACTTCGGAAAAAGAAGATCGAAGTACCACTAGAACTAACGGAAAGAGCACAGGAAGAGGAGTATTACGACAATTCGATCGATACACAAATAGCATTAGCCCTGGATGCGATCGAATTACTTAAGGAGCCACAAAAAAGCTGTATTCGATTGTTCTTCCTTGAAAAACTGTCTTACGTAGAAATAAGCGGAAAACTAGCCCTAGATCTAAAGACTGTAAAAAGCGCCATTCAAAACGGCAAACGAAATATCAAACTACAACTAATTCACCGAGATGAATTCAAATGACCCAAAATACCGATCGAGCATCCGTCGGGAAGACATTGATAATTACTCAAAGATGTCGCCCGAGCAGCAACATGAGTTGGAAAAAAAGGTTTTGCAAGACCCTTTTGATTCCGACGCCATGGATGGGTGGGAAAAACTAGGATACAACACCTCCATACTTAATAAGTTGGACAAGAAGTTCCTGAACAACCATTCAGGATGGGTAAATCTTACAGTCTATATTTTGGGCATATTCGCGATAACAATAACTGCAATAGCGATATACAATCAAGGACAAAAGATCAATGAGGATGATAATTATAACCTTCTTTCCGAAAACAACCAAAAGGAACAGACCATATATGTAGATAAAATAGACGTCATTACTGATACATTCATTGAAAGATTGCCCGAGGCTAGATACAACCAAACTGCTTCAGCGCCGATCCTACAGAAGAAATTCAAGGATGAAAAAGCACTTCCAGAACTACCGGAGATTACGTTTGAGATCGATGATCTTCCTGTAATTGAGCTCAACGCTGAGCCATCATCCAAAACAGTAGTTAAAAACAGAACTCAAGCGAAGGAAATATACCTTTCTGATCTGAAATTGATCGATTATAGAAATTACAGATCGAAACCCGTTATTCCAACTGAACAACTGGTTCTTACTGGCGTTCCTGCTAATATGGAAAATCAGGAGAGCACCGAGATGGAAAGTACCTGGAAAAAGATCGATGTGCCTTATCACGAGTACATTCAAAAAACCATGAAATATGTAGCTGATGGCAATTACAAAAAAGCACTCCAGCGTTTTAATGTTATCATCACATCCTATCCGGATGACTTGAATGCTCATTTTTATTCAGGCATTTGCTATTACAATCTCGAACAATATCAAAAAGCTGTTGAGGAATTTGATCAATGCTTGCGTCATGGATTCAGCAACTTTGACGAGGAGGCACTCTGGCTGATCGCAAACATTTTTGAGCTGCAGGGTAAAACGGAAGAAGCAAGAACACTTTATGAAGAAATCGCTGAAAAAAAGGGCTTCTATTCAGAATATGCTCGAAAAAAACTAAAAAAATAGCTTCGTTTTTGATACTTTAGAACGATTTCATCGTTTATATCATTAAAGAAGTTTTTACAATTAAACGTATCCTGTATATTGTTGTTGGTGCTCTGCTGATCTCAATGAGTCACGATAATCCTGTACGAAAGCAATTACGCGATCTACAGCGGTTAGAATCTGTGCTTTTTTCCAAAGAAGGGCGGCCTGATCTTTTTCTATCAAAGGACAGCCTAATACATGAGTTGGATGTCATCCGAAAAGAGCTCGATGAGGAAATGGATATTCTGGAACAATTTAAAATTTTCAGCAAATTCATCTCTGACATTGGCTGTGGACATACTCAACTTCATCCCAACCGAAAAGTATATAAGGCCTGGCTAGGTGAATATGAATCTGTTCCGATCGATTATTTCCTATTAGGAAGAAAGCTTGTTACAAATGAATTGGAAGAGAAAGAAAAAGAAGTATTTATAGAAACGCATCCTCATCTTGAAAACAGTCCTTTACTCATAACCGGGACAGAAATCGTTTCGATAAATGATCATTCCATTGATCGTATCATGCGCAGAGCAGGCGAATACCTATCCTCTGATGAGGATCACATATCATTTAAATATTATCAAGCCAGACATTTCTTTGAATTTTACAGGTACATCAGTCAATTGGAATCAGAAAAAGGAAGAGATTCGATCAAGATCACATACATCAGTCATAACGATACATTGGATGTAAATCTTGCACTTGGTAGAGCACCCGTTAACACAATGAACAAGCGGATTTATAAAGATCAAAATACCCGTATTGAAAATGAATCCGACATGGGGCAGTTTAAAGTAATTCGCAACAAATACGGTTATTTCCGATTTAAATCATTCGCTGCATCAAGCGGAAGAACATACCACGAATTCCTTGTGAATGCTTTTAGAGAACTAAAGGATAAGGATATTCAAAAACTTGTGATCGATCTGAGAGGAAATACGGGTGGAGTCATGCAATACGAACTGATTTCCTACTTCACTGGTCCTGAGGTGCGTCTCGGTAGCTACGTCGTATCAAAACCGCATAAAACAACCTCCGCTAAGGGTATCAGTAAATTCAACTCTATGTACTTCAGACATATCGTCCTTTCCAAAAAACAGGAACAAGAGATAAGAGACGGTAAGTTTGATGAAGGTGATGTGCATGCTCCAAATCTTGACACCAACCTCATGTACAATGGTCAAGTTGTAGTAATTACCGATGAAGGAACCTTTTCTTCTGCAGCCATTCTTGCCAGTCACTTAAAAACCCTCGCAAATGCGAAGATAGTCGGCAGAACTGCAGGTGGTAGCTTTTACGGAGGAAATTCAGGAACGTTGTTGGTAAAACTACCAAACAGTAAATTTACGCTTCTCGTTAATCCAAACACATTCAAATCGCAACTCGAACCGGTATCAGATCCTACTGCCATAAAGATCCCAGATAAAATACTTAATCCGGAGTATAAACTTCCCCACAAGCTGGATGCGTATTATTTCAAAGAAGCTACCAGACTATTTAATTAGTTTCACTAGCTTAGTATTCAACCAATCACACATTCCATGTTCAGAACATTCATTTATTTGTTCATACCTGGCCTGTTCTTACTAGCCTGTTCATCAGAAAATAATAACACGGAACAATCTAATATTATTAAAGTTCCTGCTCAAATTCCTGAAGAGGACCTTTTTGATTACGATACACTCAGAGGTATGTATGAAGGTGAATTTGGAAAGAGTCCGATCCGAATTGTTCTTAATTACGTGAGTGGAACGAATGCCATTGGTTATAACATACACAAGGGTCTACAGAGAAATTTGAACGGCAAAGTTCAACGAAATGGTGACACCGTAATCGTTACACTCAATGAACCGGGAGATCATGAATATGATGGTGTTTTTGAATTGACATTTATTGGGATCGACACTGAACCAAAAGGAAAGTGGGAACATAATGAAGGTTGGATCTCATCGAAAAAGTTCAGTTTGAAGAAGCACATTAAAAAACCAGTTGAAAATGACGATGAGATCAATTCATCGAATTTTGATGACTATTTTGACCTCACTTTCGACTCACTGGGAACTTACCGATTTGAAGATGACGGTTTGGTTCGCTATGAATATTATCCAAAAACCGATGAGGAATCTAGAGTGGAACAGCTCATTGAGGTTCGTGGATCATGGTTTCTCAATGACTCCACACTAAGGATCGACTGGCAGGAAAATTATCGATTCAAAAATACAACGAGCATATTTACTTTGACCCGTTCTGAATGGGGCGGCCCCATGCTCCGCGGCGAAGGGTTAGAGCTTCACCCAATGTACTGGTAACATGAAATGGCTGTTAAAGGACTGGTGGGGAATTGTTCTTTTTCTGATAATCCTTTATGCCAGTTATCTTTTAGTCCTTCTTTCCCTTCCATATATTCACTTTAAGCCGAATATAGATTTCTTAAGAACCAAGCAGCTTATCTATCATATAGACATTTGGCGCTGGAGCTTCTATATTCATGTGTTCACTTCTCCTTTGGTGATCATAAGCGGCCTTTTACAGTTCAACAGATACCTGCTTCAAAAGAGGATGATCCATCGTATTCTCGGCTATATTTATGTGCTGACGATACTTGCCGTTACCGGACCGGCAGCTTTCATTATGTCCCTTTACGCGAATGGCAGTTATCCGGCTCAAATCAGCTTTACACTACTTTCGATTTCATGGATGCTTACCACGTATCTGGGATACTTTTACATCAAGAAGAGAAATTTTCTGAAACACGCAAATTGGTTACTACGGAGTTATGCCCTTACCTTGTCAGCTGTGACACTTCGATTTTACGCCTATATTTTTGACATTCTGAATCTATCCGTAGGACC
>SBGS01000070.1 GCA_006226555.1 Bacteroidota bacterium | reverse complement strand
CTTCTTCAGCTGGTGCTTCAGCAGCCGGAGCTTCTTCAGCAACAGTTTCTTCAACTGCAGCCTCTTCAGTTGCAGGAGCTTCTTCTGTCGCAGCTTCAGGAGCCTCAGCTACTTCCTCTTCAGGAGCATTTTTAGCCTCGATCTCTTTAGCTTTTGCAGCAGCAGCCTCTGATTCAGCTTTTAATTTGTCTGCTTTCGCTTTTTCAGCTGATTTTGCAAGATTATCTTTCTTAGATTCGATCTTACCTTCTTTTTCTGCAACCCATTTATTGTAACGCTCCTCAACCTGCTCAGCTGTCAATGCTCCTTTTTTAACACCGTTCAAAAGGTGATTTTTGTAAAGAACACCTCTGTACGAAAGGATCGCACGAGCTGTGTCAGTTGGTTGCGCACCTACTTGCATCCAGTACAATGCACGATCGAAATCGATCTCAATTGTTGCAGGATTTGTGTTAGGGTTGTACGTTCCTACTTTCTCAATGAAACGTCCATCACGTGGAGCTTTAGAGTCAGCGATAACGATGTGGTAGAATGCCTTTGCTTTCTTACCGTGTCTTTGCAATCTGATTTTAGTTGCCATATTTTGTTTTATAATCTGGAGTACGAAACTCCGGTTAATAATAATCTGCCTTCTCGAGACAGGAGCGCAAAGATAGCACAATTCTTAGATCTAACAAATGTCAAGCACCTAAAATTCAGTTCATTTAGGCTTCGCTCGGCAAATATGTCGAATTTCAAGTTCTCTTTGATAATTTTAGCAGATCAAATCAATGTAATGAAAGTTTTACTGACACTTCTGTTCCTCATACCTGTAGGCGTACTATTCGCGCAACCCAGCAAAACACCTGATCTCCAAACATTGATGATGGGCGAAGCTTTTATAGGTTATTCACCTGAAGATGTTTCATGGAGTGAAACCGGGAAACGAATTTATTTCTACTGGAATCCGGAAAAAGCACCCGAGCGCTCCATGTACCATTACAACCTTTCTACGAAAGAAATTCATAAAACAACTCCTGAGGAATTCCTGAAGGATCCTGAGTACAGTAAAATAAGAAGTAGTAGTAAGACTTTCTTTCTACTTAACAATGGTGTTTACGCGTACGATTTAAAAACTGGGAGCAGTCATTTGATATATCAAGGCAAAAAATATATTTCCAATATTGACTACAACAAGGTGACGCAATCACTTTATATTGTGTTGAATGATGAAATACTCGCATACAGTACAGATAAACAAAGTCTGATAAGCCTCGTTTCCTTCGAAAAAGGTAACAAGCCTTCTGATCAAGACAGTACTGTTCTCATGAAAGAGGAATACGAGCTGTTCCAATATCATCAGAAAAGAGCCGAGGTCAGAGAATGGAAAGAACAGAACAATTGGAAACTGTTCCAAACCAAACAACTTTACGTCGGAAACTCAAACGTTTCAAATAAGCAAATTTCACCCTCAGGCCGCTTTGTTACATTCAGATTGGATGATCATAATAGTTCCGAGTCTACAGAAGTGATGCAATTCATATCATCTGATGGCATTGCAAAACCCTTTAAAGCAAGAGCAAAAGTAGGAGAACAGGAACCTACTCATAAAATAGGGATTTATGATATGCTGAGAGATAGCATTTATTACATTGATTTTTCTTCCCTCCCCGACATTCGTAAAAAACCTCTTTATCTGGCCGACGATTCACCTTATGAAAAAGACAGAAAAGTAATCTCACACAAACTTCATTTCTATCAAAACAGTGATCAAAATATCGTCGACATCAAAAGCTATGATAATAAAGACAGATGGATCGTTGGTATTGATCTGTTGACCGGAAAAATTGAGATCTATGATCATCAGCACGATGAAGCATGGATCGGCGGACCGGGAATTTCAAGCTGGAATATGGCAGAAGGGAACCTCGATTGGTTCGATGTAAACACATTCTATTATCAATCCGAAAAAAGCGGTTATTCTCATCTGTACTCCTGTAATACGGAAACAAAGGCAAAAAGTCAGTTGACAAGTGGACAATGGGAGGTGAGGAACGTCTCGCTCTCGAAGGATAAAAAGTACTTTTATCTCACAACGAACAGAAATCATCCGGGCAACAGAGAATTTGAAAAATTTGAAATATCAACAAAGAAATTCTCTTCAATATATAGTCAACCTGGAGCCTATGAGGTTGTTCTATCGCCGGATGAAACTCAAATGGCAGTGCGTTATTCAACTAAAACCAAACCCTGGGAACTGTATCTGGCCAAAGCATCTTCCCCTTCAAACTGGATGCAACTCACCCACTCAACGTCAACCGTTTTTGACGCGGTACAATGGCATGATCCTTCCATTATTTTGCTTCAAAATGGAATCCTGAACCCAACTTACGCCAGATTGTATAAACCTGAAAATCCGAACGGTGCAGCAGTGATCTTTGTGCATGGTGCAGGATATTTACAAAATGCTCACAATTTCTGGAGTCAATATTATCGTGAATACATGTTTCACAACCTATTGATCTCAAAAGGTTTTACTGTTCTTGATATCGACTACAGAGCCAGCGACGGTTATGGACGTGACCATAGAACTGCTATATACCGCCACATGGGAGGCTCAGATCTGGAAGACCAACTGATCGGACGCCGGTATTTAATAGACTCATTGCAAATTGACCCTGATAGAGTTGGTATCTATGGAGGTTCTTACGGAGGTTTCATCACACTGATGGCGCTGTTGAAAGAACCCGGAAAGTTCAAATGCGGTGCTGCACTGCGATCGGTTACAGATTGGTTCCATTATAACCATGAATACACGTCAAATATTCTAAACTACCCTGAAACGGACCCTGAGGCATATCGCATCAGTTCGCCCATCTATTATGCAGAAAATCTGACTGATCATTTATTGATGTTACATGGTATGATCGACGATAATGTGCAATTTCAGGATGTCGTGCGTCTTTCTCAAAGATTCATCGAGTTAGGAAAAAAGAACTGGGATCTTGCCGTTTATCCAGTGGAAGCGCACGGCTTTAAGGAAAGTTCATCATGGTATGATGAGTATAGAAGAATTTTGGAATTGTTTGAAAAACACTTATTAATAGATTAATGGAAATAATTGATCTTACAACGAAGGATGAAATGTTAGGAACATTTGATGTCCTTAATGAAATGTACCCGATCCTTACTTACGAGGATTATAAAAACGAGCTCGATCTAATGCTCTCAAATAATTACGGTCAACTTGCAGTTTTTAAGGATAATACCTGTATTGGTTTAAGCGGGTATTGGTTTAATTCCAAATTGTGGTGCGGAAAATACCTCGAACTTGACAACGTTATTATTTCTAAGAATTATCGCAGTCACGGTATAGGAGATATGCTTTTCGAAGCAGCACAAAAAAAAGCTGAAGAACTCGGTTGTTCAATACTGACACTTGATTCTTACACCGATAATTTCAAAGCGCACAAATTCTTCTACAACCACGGTTACGTGCCCCGAGGATTCCATTTTATTCGTTTTTTGGACGAGAAAAAGATACGCTAATCAGTTGCAATTACACGCTTTCGCTTTTCCGCATTTTGCACAAACAACATAAATATTTTCGGCAAATTTCGGAGAGATCGTGCGCTCTTTTCCGTTGAAGAGAATATGCAATAATCCGTCATAATCATTACGCACCAGCATTTGAACCTCATCATTAATGTTTAGTCCCATTTCATCGAATAATCTCAGAAATTCATTCGAATTGTCGCTGACCGCAATAATCCTATATAACTGATCCGGCACCGCCTCATTCAGCAACTTCCTATATGGCATAGTGATCGAACCGTCTGCACGAGGAATAGCATCTCCGTGCGGATCGAATTCAGGAAAGCCTAAAAAAGCATCCAAACGATTTGTAAGCTCGCTGGAATTCACGTGCTCCAACTGCTCAGCGATCTCATGGATCTGATCCCAATTAAACTTTAGCTTATCGTGCAGAAAGGTTTCCCACAATCGATGCTTTCGGACAACTCTCAAACCGATCAACCTACCCTCCTCCGTCAGTGAGACCTTACCATATCTTTGATAATTGATCAATCCCTTTGCCTTCAGTTTTTTCACCATATCAGTCACGGTTGCGGGTTTAACATCCAGATATACTGCAAGACGATTCACCCCTACTTCGTCCACTCCTTCCTCAAAAACCGTGAGTTGGACAATAGATTTCAGATAATTTTCTTCCGTGAATGAGAACATAAGGCTAAAGTAGAAAAAAGATGTGGCTTTTGTTAGATCAATCTAACGCTGCGATGTATTGATCTTGTTCTCATTCCAAAGTATCCGACTTCACGCGTTCGGAGTAATGATTCCTGGCTGTCACTCTTCTTTCGAACTTACCTGATTCTGTTATTAATGCAGGATATAGAGACTCGGCTGTGATCCTCGAATAAGCATTAAAATGCCACCATTCCGATGGAATATTTGAAAACCCTTCACTTCGCATCACCTCGCGCAATAATTTGCGATTTGAAACTTGAGATTGTGTTAATTCACCTGTACTTAAAAAATGGTGCTCCATCGAAGGAAATGCAATTTTCCTGAAATCATCATACCCTGCCCCCATATCAAGCTCTTCTCCCTCTTCATCACAAATTGTCAGATCAACAGCAGCTCCGAAATTATGCACAGAACCAAGCACGGGATTGGACACAAATTTCCCTCTTTCTGCAATAGGTATACTATCCAGTGCATTCCACTTTTTTACCTGAACGGATAAAGGACGAACAGCATCGAAGATCTTAAGTTTGTACCCTGGTTTTATTGAATCCAAATATTGCTGACAACGCACAAGACGTTCGGCTACTTCTTTTTGAAGATAAGCTTCTGATAACGTATCGTAGAGTCGAATACC
>SBGS01000231.1 GCA_006226555.1 Bacteroidota bacterium | reverse complement strand
GAAAAGATCTCTTCTACGTACATCTTTGCAACACGCTCAGGCGTTCCTTTGAGGGAATCATCGGAAAGATCTAGACCAAGCGTTTCCATGATCGCTTTGAAGTGACCGGCAATTTTTTCCTTCTTCTCATCAGCACTCAGGATAAATGCATCATCGCGCATAGGAGTTTCGTACGAAGAGAACCAATGTTCATCGCCTATTGCTTCATGATCCGATACAAGATCAACCTGGGTATTCCACACTGTTTCGTTCAGTTTCATATAAACGTATTTTGAGGTCCAACTTATCTGAAATATGTATTCTTAAACGTTCATAGATCATTCGGGCAATGTTCTCTGCTGTAGGATTCAGATCCTTGAATTCAGGGATATCCAGATTCAGATTTTTGTGGTCGTATCTCTCTGTAATTTCTCGTTTGATCAGATCACTTAGAATCTTGGTATCTATGACATATCCCGTATCAGGATCAACTTCTCCGGTAACTTTTACTTCGATCACGTAGTTATGTCCGTGATAATTTGGATTGTTACATTTACCGAAGATACGTTGGTTCGTCTCATCACTCCAGCCCGGGTTATGCAGTCTGTGTGCTGCATTAAAATGCTCTCTTCGTATGACGCTTGTTCTATATTCCATAACTTTCCTTACAATTGTAAATGTACAAAATGTTTAATTAACAATACAAATGATTAAACAAAATAAAATAATACTTCTTTCAGAAGACCTGATCCTGTATCGACAACATGAAGCAAGTTACGACCCTTTTGTCGAGTTGGAAAGTTTTTACCTGAAACAGGAAAGCATCAAGTTATTCGGTAAGACTGTAAAACAACCTCGTTTAAGCAGTTTGTTCGGCGATCCAGGGATAAGTTACACCTACAGTCAGCAGCGCTTTAATGCACTTCCATGGAATCCTTTCTTACTCGATCTTCGAAACCGAATGAACGATCTCACAGGAATCCGATATAATTCAGCTTTGGTCAATCTTTATCGAAATGGTCAGGACAGCATGGGCTTACATAGTGATGATGAACGTGAGCTTGGTTCCAATCCAGTCATTACAAGCATTAGCTATGGAGCTAAAAGAAAAATGATCTTCCGAAGAAAATCGGATGGGCAAAAGGAAGTTCTTGAGCTGGAGCATGGCGATGTACTGATCATGAAAGGCACCGTTCAACACGAATGGAAGCACGAAGTCCCGAAAGAAAAGTACGTGACCTCTCCCCGATTAAACGTAACATTTAGACTCATTCATGAGCTCTGATCAGAAAGTGCTCTATCTCTTTGTCTTTCATTCCTTGGTCTAAACTAAAATTATAGATTGATCTGTAAAGATTACTTTCTATCAAATATCATCGTACTGTACTTTTTTAGTTAAATTGTAGCATTGGCATAGCATTTGATTCATGCCCGCCGAATTAAACTAAATTATTATGATGAAAACATTACTAACAAGTACACTGGTACTGGCTACATTTTGCTCTTTAGCACAAAATGATCGCTCAAAAAAAGTGGACACCAAATATCTTTCGCTTCCGGCATATGATGTCTCCGCTATCAACCCTTCTACCGTATCAATAGAATTTGCCATGAAAAATCCCTCTTTCGGAACTGCACAACTGAAAGAGAGCGAATCTGTTTGTAAGCCAAATGGAGGATCTATCAAAGATGCGGTAAAAGTAAAATCGTACTACATGGATGTTCCATATACTACTCCTGAATCTTATGTAGTTGCAAAAAGCGGAGATGGACAAGTTGTTTACGCGAATAAAACATCTGAAACAGGTCAGTCTTCAATAAAATTCGGCTGGGATGAAAAAATGAAACAACCCTTGTGTGAATATGCACTGTTTGCCGATAAGGTGAAAAAAGACTACGAAAAACAAGGAGAGTCATTTAAGCTAAGTGAACACAAAAGCTACGAAAGCAGTGTTTATGATCAAGCAGTGAAAGAAGCCACTGCTAATGTTTCTCTGTCATACATGCCTGAAACTTTTGAAGTCTTCAGTGCAAAAGGTAAAGCCTTTGATTACGCCGCTTTGGATGAAGCAATGGAAAAAGCTTTAGATGCTTATGAATCGATCGGGAAAAATGGTTTTAACCCGAATGACCTTAATGCCTTGAGATCTGCTGTTGCTGTTTGGGAAAAAGAGCTTGGAGAGTTAGATACGGAAGATAGCAAGGCAAGAATTTCAAAAGAGGTCGGAAAAGGTCTATATGAGAATCTTACAAGAGCATACTTCTATCTCTATGACTTCGAAAAAGCAAAAGAGTCTGCGAAGAAGTTTAAAGAGCTTTTCGGAAATTTCTCGAACAACAGGACCAATGCAATGGATGATCTTATTTTCCGCATGCTTTTGCAAAAGATCGCAGCTGAGAAGAACGAATCTCTTTTAGCTGACATCTCAGCCCTTCATCAGATGGCTCAAGCAGGCGCAACTCCACAAGCAAGATTACTGAGCAGCAGTGAGGCTGAAAGATTGGCGAGTGAATTTAATAGCTTCAGAGGATCACAGGCCGCTGGTATCGTGGAAGATCAAAAGAAGGAAGAAGCAGCAATGATCGCCAGCGGAGAGCTTAATCCTTATCAGAAATATTACTTCGAAACGATGGCCGGTGGTGAAGGTATCATGATCAATTTGCCGCCATCAACGCTTAGTGGTGTTCCTGAGATCACTGCTTTCCCAATTGAGATCTGTGCATTTACAAATGCAAAACAAGTGATCATTCTGCGCAATCAGATCGCCTCAATACCAGCTGAGATCGGTAAAATGACCGAATTGAAGAAATTAGATCTTACCGGTAATCAATTAACGACTATCCCAGCGGAAATAGGTCTACTTTCTAACCTTGAAACATTGAAGCTCGGTAACAATCCTATTGAAAGCTTTTCACCTGAGATCGCAAAATGTACAAAGCTGACTTCTTTGCAAATCAAAGGAACAAAGTTAAGTGCGGATCAGGTTGCTGAATTGCAGCGCTTACTTCCGGATTGCAAGATCAAAATGTAAAGATCATGAAAAGAACATTGCCTATTCTTGGTGCATTCCTAATACTCGTATTGGCAGTCAGCTGTAAAAAGAAGGACATCAAGTCACCTGCCCAGCTATTGGAAGGTAAATGGATGGTGAGTAATTCGAACATTGCGGGTTCAGATATACCCGGAGACGGATCATATCTCGATTTTGCCGCATGTTCATCAAGCTGCAGTGGTGTTGACTTTAAGGCCAGTGATACTACAAGTGGAGTCTTTACGTATACCTTGAACGAAGAGGGCACCGTTTTGAATATCAACGATTCTTCTTCCGACGGTGGTTCCTGGAATGCCGAATGGGATGTGTTGGAATTAAATGAATCGACCCTTAAAATTACCGCAGGAACTTTTCTGGGTAATTTGACCGTAACGTTTGCCAAATAAAACTCACAGTTTAGATCTTAAATCCCTCGGCGATAGCTGGGGGATTTTTTTTATTTATCAGTCACGAGAACCATAGCTAATTACAACCTACATATTCATCAATTGATTATCTTTTGTTAATTTGTAGCTCCTAGATTTTATCTAACTATGCTTATCAAACCCAAAACGAAATGAAAACTGCCAAACTTGTTATTCCTATTGATTTTACGTCCGTTACTGAACATGCCATAAATTACGCCATTGAGCTATTCGCGACTCAAGAGAAGGAATTGGTTTTATTGCACATTCTTACAGATCTAAAGGAAAGTCAAGCTGAAGATAAACTAAAGGCACTTCAGGAAAAATACAACGATAGATCCGCTGCTATTTCCTATAGAATTGAAAAAGGGAAAATATTCGATGATATTGGCAGAATAGCTGAAAGTATTGATGCTGATTTCGTTGTTATGGGTACACACGACACAAATCGAGTGAGTAAACTGTTCGGTAGCAAAGCCATCAAAGTCATTACGGATAGTAAGGTTCCCTTTATCACTGTTCAAGAAGAAAGTCAACCGCATAAAATTTCTCGTATAGCTATGACGATTGACGTGGAACGCGAAAGTGTTCAAGTGGCCAAAACCGCTGTTTCTCTGGCATCCTATTTTAACAGTGAGGTAGTGTTAGTTGGTGGAGATCATGAAGATCCTATGTTACGTCACAAGGTTGTCAGCAACATGAAAGTAGCCATTACACACATTAAAAATCACGGTATCGAGGCCTCTCATGTTTTTCTTGAGAGAGATCATTTCCTGCAACATTTCTACGAATATTGCAAAGCAGAAAAGATCGATCTGATCGCCGCGACTTATTACATGAATAACTTCCAGATCTTATCGGCTAAGTTCGTTCAGGAATTATTGGAAAACGACTTACAATTGCCCGTGTTAACTGTCGATGCACACGCTGAGAATATCGGTACGAAGTTTTCGTTTTAGAATATTTCTGAAAACATTTACTTAATACTCTTAATTACCTCCTACACCAATGGGCATTGGAGATACTGATCATACCATAGAGTGATAATCCTGCAACGAGTAAACCACCTACGAATAGTCCAACAGCTCCTAGTCCTGCTCCGCCGGCTACACCAAATACGATCATACAGATACCTGCACACAGCGTTACTGTCAATAAGATATACAACAAGACCGCAACTGCACACAAACCTCCATTCATCGCACCGCGCATATCGTTTTGTGCCTCCATTTTAACATCATGAGGTGCAACACTCTCTCCATCGAATTGATCTGAGCTAGTGCCTTTATCGAAAAACACCTGATCGACCTGCGATAAAACGTTGCCGGCAAATGATTCATGCTGCTCAAAACCAACAGAATTCCCATAGCCCATAGCCAACATACATCCTCCAACCGTAGCACTTACAAAAGCCAAACGTCTTCTGTTCAATCGACCTGGTAGTACAAACTTATCCTGTTTCGG
>SBGS01000206.1 GCA_006226555.1 Bacteroidota bacterium | reverse complement strand
TCACCGCCATTTCCGCCGTCACCACCGCTAATATCGAATGTGATACTGGAAAAGTTCAAACACTTATATGCATATCGATTCGGAAATGATAGATCCTTCACTAGGATATAAGCTGTGTCTCCTTCCTGCCAGATATAGGCTTCATAGGTATTTGATGAAGTGCCATTGGACCCATTTGTGCCGTTTTCTCCATTTTTACCATTTCTGCCTATCAACTTACTTCCTTTGTCTTTTTGATCGATGCCATGGTCACCATCTTCACCTCCGAGCAGTAGTAATAGATCTCCATTGAAATTCATCGAAATAGCTTGTTCCTTCGTAAATGTTTCCTCCTTGTCAGTATAAGACATTGAGATGGAAATACTCCGATCATGAAAATGATTGGGCTTTTTTACGATGAGGTATTGCTCAGTGGCATCTATTCTTTTAATATCACTAGATGTGTAGCTGAATTTTCTACTATCGGTAACATCAACGTCTTTTCCATCATATAGATGCGCTATAAATCTTCCGGTTATAGTTTTTCCGAAATTTAAATTCTGAGAGCTGCTATATTCAAATGAAATGCTTTCAATTTCTGAAACTTCAATTTTTGTAACACTTCCGCATGAGAATAAAAAGACTGCAGAACTGAACAGTAATAGAATTCTGAACATAATGTGGTTTTGTTGACCTAAGTTACACATTTTGACGAGAGCCGGTCAATTGGCTTTCCAGAACCTCCCATACTTTTTGAGCGGCTTGGTCCCAGGTGAAAAGTTGACCGCGTTCTTTTCCTAATGCTGATAATTCCTCACGGAGCTTCGGTTCATTGGCTAAACGATCTATGCCCTCCGAAATGCTTTCAACTGAGAAAGGATCACAGTATATGGCGGCATTACCTGCTACTTCAGGTAAACTTGTTTGGTTGCCGGAAAGGATAGGTGTGCCCGAACGCATGGCCTCTACGAGAGGAATACCAAACCCTTCGAAATAAGCAACAAATGCCATAAAGAGACCACTTGCGGTTACCTTTGCGAGCTCTTCTAGAGATAAATGACCCGTAAAATGAATGGCGCGTTGTGTTTGTTCATTTATACTTACAGCTTCCAACCCGTTTTTCCAAAGTTCTCTTCCTACTATCAACAATTGAAGCTCAGTATCTGGATTTCTCAGTCGGTACTGTTCAAAAGCCAACATTAGGCGTTTTAAATTCTTTCGTGGATGTATAGAACCCACGAAAAGAATGAAATCTTTCCCTCCGGTGTATCTTTGTTTGATCTCTTCCTTTACATGATTGTTTACCGGTTGAAAAACGTCTGAAACTCCATTCCAAATAGCTTTTACTTTTTCACCCGGAATGTCATACTGTTGCATGATATCCTTTCTGGAATATTCTGATACAGTGATAATTTTAGAGGCTTTGACCGCGAATTTTGGAAAATACTTGTTGTAGTACCAGCTCATCAAAGGCCTTAGGTCATCCGGGTTATGAACGAAATTAAGATCGTGGATTACATTCACCTGTGGAATATTTGATCCTAAGGACAGATATCCATCGGGGGAGAAGAACAGGTCTATGTTGTATTTTTTTAGAGCTCTTTTTACAGAAAACTCGAACCATGTAATGAATAAAAAAGGATGACGGGCAGGAGGACGCAAAATAACCGGAGTAACATTTTCAGCAAACACAAATGATTTATCATAAGGTCTGTCAAAGAAAAAGAAGAACTCGTGCTCCGGATGGTTTAATACGAGTCGTTTGCTGATCTCATAGGTGTACCAGCCAAACCCTTCCATCTTGTCTGGAAGTAAAAAACGCGTATTTATTGCGATCCGCATTAAAACTGATGGATGAAATTAAATTGTTTTTCTCTTCCAACGGTAGTTTCAGGACCATGTCCGCAATAAATAACCGTATCATCCGGAAGCTTGAACATAATGTTGTAGATAGAGTTTTTCAATGTTTCGAGATCTCCTCCTGGAAGATCTACTCTTCCAAAGCTACCCTGAAACAACACGTCTCCATTGATGACAGATTTTTGCTCAGGTAAATAATACACCACGTGTCCAACTGAATGACCTGGAGTGAAAAATACGGTCATTTTGATATTTCCAAATTCCAGTTTTTCATTTCCCTCGAGAAGAATGTAATCATCTTTGGGTTCCGTATATTTTGGAAATCCATAAACAGCAGCATACGACTGAACGGCCTGCAAAGTTCCTACTTCGGTTTTATGCAATGTCAACGGTAGCTTATAACGCTCACAAACAGCATATGAACCTAACACATGGTCGATGTGTGCATGCGTAAGAATAATGGCCGATACTTTTAATTGGGCAGTCTGTATGTATTGATATAACTCCTCTTCTTCCCTTCTTTCATAACAACCGGGGTCAATAATGACGGCCACAGATTCGTCGTGAACCACATAGGTGTTCTCCTGAAAACCATTAAACGTGAATTTTTTAATTGTTACTGACATTCCGGTCGTTTTTACAAAAGTAGAATGATTTTGCATTTTGCCCCTTTCAGGCATCATTTTTGAAAGTAGACTCATTATATTTGATAAAAATTATTCACTATGCGTTTGCTTTGGTTATTATTAGGACTGGTTGTTTTGGGAAGTTGTGGGACACGCGTTCCTTTCACGAACGATCTTAGAGATGAATTCGGATTAGATTCCGAACAGAGTCTAAAGAATGTACAGTTTTATGTTTCATCCACGATCACAATGTCAATTGTAAAGGAATCTGGGACACAAGGTACAAATGAATCCGGAGCACTTGTACAGAATTCAAGTAAGGATCAGGAAGAGATCTATATTTATCCTGGAACACCTGGTGTATTTGAAGGAATCGGTGAAAATGGTGAGATCATCGTACGTTTTGAAGTAGGAGTTGGCAATGTATTGCGTTTCGCGACAAGAGAAGGCATGACATCGGGTAGATTTTATCTATTAGCTGATGAGTGGGAAAGAAATAAAGGCGGTAGAATAAAGTATGGTAATAGAGAATATTATGCAACTACGGCAAGTGGGCAATCATACCTACTGGTATTAAAGAAAAAATTACAGCGTACGAAGAGAAAGAGACGCGTAGTAAAAGGAATGAAAGTATAATTCAGGAAAGGGGCTTCGGCCCCTTTTTTCATAATGATTTAACACAAATCAGTTTAATTGAGTTTCCTTTTTTAGCACATTTGCAGCATGAAGCTGATCAACAGAGAATTGAGCTGGTTGTCATTTAACGAGCGTGTATTGCAGGAAGCGCTCGATGAATCGAATCCTTTGACGGAGAGGATGCGCTTTTTGGGAATTTACTCCAATAATATGGATGAATTCTTTCGTGTGCGCGTAGCCTATGTCAGAAGAATGATGCTCGTGGATAATCTTCAAAAAGTTCAGGGATTCAACGGTACACCTTCAGAATTGTTCGATGAGATACGAAATGTAGTATTGAATCAGCAAAAGAAGATGCAGGTCGCATACAAGAAGATCTTGTTAGCACTGGAAAAGGAAAATATCGTTCATGTCCATGAAAACGAATTGACTCTTGAGCAGGAGGAAGAATTGAAAGAATATTTCAATCTGAAACTCAAGCATGCAATTGTACCAATAATCTTGAATAAGAATACCCCATTCCCGAGACTAAAGGATTCCGGAATTTATCTGGCCGTTAAAATGGAATGGGATCAGCGGAAGAAAAGGCGATATGCTCTGATCAAGATTCCAAATGCCTTCTCCCGTTTCTATCGTATGAAGAGCTTGGACAAGGATTATATTATTCTATTGGATGACATCATCCGTCTTAATCTTGACAGTATATTCTCGATTTTCACATACGACAAGATATCGGCGTTTACATTCAAATTTACACGGGATGCAGAGCTCGACATCGATGATGACATTACTGTATCTTTCATGGAAAAGATCGAGAAGAGTATTAAGAAACGCAAAAAGGGAGAACCCGTAAGATTTGTTTATGATGAACAGATGCCGGAGGACTTGCTTGGCTATCTGCTTGATCAATTGAATTTGAAATTTGGGATAAACACCATACCGGGAGGAAAGTATCACAACTTTAAAGATTTTATGTCTTTCCCGAGCTTCGAAAGAGATGATTTCGTTTTTGAAAAGCGCGACCCTTGTAACCATCCCGTATTGGAAGGGCAACGAAGCTTGATCAAAACGATCATGAAAAGAGATGTTTTATTACATTTTCCATATCAGCGTTTCGATTATATCGTTGACCTTTTACGTGAAGCTGCTATTGATCCGAAAGTGGAATCCATCAATATTAATGTATATCGTGTTGCAAAGAGCTCACAGGTGATGAATGCATTAATGAATGCTGTTTTAAATGGAAAGAACGTTACGGTAGTTATAGAGCTTCAGGCAAGATTTGATGAGGAGAACAACCTGTATTGGGCGAATAAACTACAGGAAGCCGGGGCAATGGTTTCATTTGGAATGGAGGAATTGAAAGTCCACTCCAAATTGATACAGATCACCAGAAATGGCACTAATGGTCTAAAAAGGATTTCCTACATTGGAACAGGGAACTTTAATGAATCGACCGCTAAGATCTACGAAGATTTAGGACTTCTTACTACGGATGATGCAATAGGTGAGGAGGTAGAACGTGTTTTCAGTATTCTTCGAGGAGATCTGATTACACCAAACTTTCAAGAGCTGTTCGTTTCACCATACAATACGAGAGATCGCATTACTGAGCTCGTTCGAAATGAGATCAGAAATCATCGAAATGGTTTGAATTCTGGCATTCGCATTAAATTGAACAATTTGGTGGATGCAGATATGATTGGACTACTTTATGAAGCAAGCACTGTAGGAGTTAAAGTGGATCTTCTGATTAGAGGCATCTGCTGTCTGGTGCCCGGAATTCCCGGAGTTAGTGA
>SBGS01000122.1 GCA_006226555.1 Bacteroidota bacterium | reverse complement strand
GATATTTTGCTTTTTTGATCTCAAGCCGTGTTCTCAAAGCAGGTTTCATTAAGCTCGATATGCTAATGTTAGCGATTCCCATAGCGTTGGGAATTCAGCGTTTAGGGTGTTTTAGTGCGGGTTGTTGTTATGGAGTTCCATATGAGGGTATCTTTAATGTCCAATATCACCTTTGCACCCCAGTCGGACATTCACATATAGAAGATGGTTTGATCGGATTCGGAGCAAGCTCAACGTCGGGTTTGTTCCCTATACAGTTATTATTGTCAATTGGGTCATTCGCGTTGGCCGGTTTTGTTTGGTGGGGTAGAAGAATAAAGTTGTTTCGGGAAGGATATCATCTATTGATATTGGCGCTTTATCTATGTTTGATGTTTGTAGCGGATTTTTGGAGAGAAGGTTATAACAATCCTGATTTTGCAGTTGAATTATACGGATTGAAGAAAATTCAATGGTTTGAATTAGCAATTGCCTTAATTCTATTTGGACTATATTTCTTTAAGAAAAGGCCGAAGAGCTATTCAAATACAATAGAAGAACGGACCTATGCGTATCGGAATGCACTAAAGTTGTTGATCCCTGCCTCTATAGCAGTTCTTCTATTTTGGAGCTGGTTTACAGATCTAGAGCGCATTACATTAATAGTAAATGCTATACCGGCATTTGTGCTTTCCTTAGAGCGATTAAGATTTCCCGCATATGGTATTTTTAAAGGGGTTACGGTCTCATTGATCATTCTTGCAATAAGTGTGCATATAAATTTAAATGGTCAGAAGAAATCGCCGTATACGGATATAACTCTGAATTATAAGCAAAAAGGACTTTATTCTTATTCTCAGCTGGATCTGGGTGCTGATGTTTTAAAGTATAGCCATAATCATGACTACAACACCGTTACAACATCAACATGTGACGGTACTTCTACACATGTTGAACCTACTGGACCAACTTATAGTATTAGCACCAACAGTTATTATGTAAACTACAGTGCAAATAGATTGAGAATAGAAAATGCAAATAAGTACTTTTTACATCGCTTTATAGGTGGAGGAAACTTTGGAATCAGCAGTGAATACGCCAACAATAATACTGAACGCTATAAAGTGGGAGGGATTCATTTTCAGTACATATTTGATTCGGAATGGGTTGGTGCAGGAGCAGGATTTTCCTTTGGACGATATTCACCTACAACTCAAGTGAATCAGGAATATTTCTTTAATTATTTGAAAACCGGTGATTTTCCTGTGTGGAAAGCCGGACCAATTTTATATGGTAGAGTCTTTCCAAGGAGAATAGCGTACGCCTATGGAAGTATGGGGAATGATATGTTTAGCTACGGATACAATAACAATGATTCTTGGGTAGAATATGGTTTTGGTAGTGGTTTAGGAAGGCATGATGGAACTAAATTGGAATTCGGGGTCATTAATTATAACCGTAGTAACGATATTGGATTATCGTCCACCTTTCAGATTTATGTTATGAATAGATTTGGTATTCACTTAAAGGTGATAAACAATTTTAGTGTAAAATCATTTCAGGGAATAGGAGGGATTTCCTATCGCTTTAATCATCAAAAGCTGGACTAATCGGGAAAATCGTAGGACCGGATAGAACAATATTTACCACTGAATCAAGAACCAGTTATTCAGTAGCTCCTCTCGGTTGTAAATCATTTCGACTCCCGTTTTTTGATCTATGACCGTTACTCCTGCATATCTGCATATTGCGTGTCCCGCTGCAATATCCCATTCCATTGTTGGGGCAAAACGGGGATAGCAGTTTGCGGCTCCTTCAGCTACCAGACATATTTTCAATGAGCTGCCTTTTGAAATGAGCTCGATATTTCCATACTTACCCTCCAGGGAAGAAATGAATTGTTCAGTTTCAGGGGACATGTGAGATCTGCTCGCGACAACAGTATAGTTTTTACGAGAGGATTTTATTGGAAGTTTAATTGAATCAACGCCTTCCCAACCTAAACCTGTTACATCGTTATTAACTAGCTTTTTGGCATTTTCAATTTTATATGATCCTTTCTCCGAAGCGTAATAAAGTGTCTCCGTTACTGGTGTATATACTACCCCCAGTATTGGTTCACCATTATCTATCAGCGCGATATTAACCGTGAATTCTCCATTTCTTTTAATGAACTCTTTTGTCCCATCCAGCGGGTCAACTATCCAAAGTTTATCCCAGTTTTTTCGGATATCATGTGGGATACTTTTTCCTTCCTCCGATAGCACAGGGATATCTGTGTGCTGCAGAAATTCCATGATCACTTGATGAGAAGCTATATCGGCTTGCGTCAATGGTGAATCATCAGACTTCATATCAACATTGAAATCACCAGATTCATAGATTTCCAAAATGGCATCTCCGGCTTTTATGGCAGCCTCAATAGCGGTATTTAAAAGTGCATTCATCTTATTAAGAAATGATCATTCCTGCTGCAACGGTTTCGTTCGTACTGTCATCGATGAGGATAAAACTTCCAGTAGATCGATTATCTCTGTATTCGTCGATCATAAGAGGTTTAGTTGTTTTTATAGTGATCCTGCAGATGTCGTTCATCACAATATCCTTATCGTCAGAATTTCTTTCCAAATTGTCGATATTGATCTTGTATAGCACATCTGTGATCATCGATTTTTGTTCGTTCGTGGTATGTTTGATCGTGTATTTACCGCGAGGTCTGGCGGGAGTGCTGTTCAGCCAGCAGATCATCGCTTCAAATTCCTGAACTTGCTTCGGTTGGTTGTTCGCTCTGACGATCATGTCTCCTCTAGAGATGTCAATATCATCCTCTAACGTCAATGAAACAGACATCGGAGCAAATGCTTCTGCTAGCTCACCATCAAATGTGTCGATCGATTTTATCTTCGAGGAAAAACCAGAGGGTAAAGCTATTATTTCGTCACCTTTTCTTAAAATTCCACTTTCCAATCTTCCTGCATAACCCCTGTAATCATGAAATTCAGCGACTTGAGGTCTGATAACCGTTTGAACTGGAAACCGAGCATCGATCTTATTCAGATCACTGGCAATATGAAGCGTTTCAAGGGTGTGAAGCAAGGGTGCACCCTGATACCAATCCATATCGTTTGAACGGTTAACGACATTATCGCCATTCAATGCCGAAATTGGAATATAGCGTACATCCCGAATAGTCATTTTGGATAATATACCCTCGTATTGTTGTACGATTTCCTGAAATCTTGACTCGCTCCAATCAACGAGATCCATTTTGTTTACGCAAACGATCACATGAGGAATCTGCAACAAAGAGGCAATAAATGAGTGTCTGCGCGTTTGCTCTGTAATTCCATTTCGTGCGTCCACCAAGATAATGGCAACATTGGCAGTGGAAGCCCCTGTAACCATATTACGGGTGTACTGAATATGCCCCGGTGTATCCGCGATAATAAATTTTCGTTTTGGAGTGGTAAAATACCTGTATGCAACATCGATTGTGATTCCTTGCTCTCTTTCATCACGTAGGCCATCCGTAAATAATGCGAGGTCGACTCCCTCTCTTCCTTTTCTTCTAGTGGTAGCTTCTACCGCATTTAACTGATCTTCGAAGATAGATTTACTGTCATACAATAAACGACCGATCAAGGTGCTTTTTCCATCATCGACGCTTCCAGCCGTTGAAATTCTTAGGAGTTGATTATATTCTATGTTCTGATTGATCACTTTAGAGCTAGTTTGTATTAGAAATATCCTTCTCGTTTACGATCTTCCATTGAGCTTTCAGATCGTTTGTCATCCGCTCGATTTCCTCTTTCTGTTTGGCGCATAGCTGCAATCTCTTCTACGATCTTTTCAAGTGTGTCTGCATCTGATTCTATACCTCCCGTAATCGTAATGTCTCCAAGTGTCCTGAAACGGATCTTTTTTATCACGGGAACATCGCGGTCGTCCATATTCAAGTGTTCTGAAACGGGTATCCATGAATCATTCCGCCATACAACCTCTCTTTCGTGAGCAAAGTATAGACTCGGAATAGCTATTCTTTCTTTTAAAATGTAGTTCCAAACATCCATTTCAGTCCAGTTGGAGATTGGAAAAACACGAAAATGTTCGCCTTGGAAATGCTTTCCATTAAACAAATTCCAAAGCTCGGGACGTTGATTCTTTGGGTCCCACTGTCCGAAATCATCTCTATGAGAGAAGAATCGTTCCTTAGCTCTTGCCTTTTCCTCATCTCTTCTTCCGCCCCCAATTGCACAATCGATCTGATTACTTTCTATGGTGTCAAGAAGTGCAGTGATCTGTAATACGTTTCTTGAAGCGTTACGCCCTTTTTCCTCTCTCACTTTACCTGCGTCTATCGCTTCTTGCACCGAACCGACGATAAGGTTAACACCTAAATTTTTAACGAGGTCATCTCTGAATGACATCGTTTCGGGAAAATTGTGACCTGTATCCACGTGCATTAGTGAGAAAGGGAATTTTGCAGGAAAGAAGGCCTTCCGAGCTAAATGTGTTACCACAATTGAATCTTTTCCGCCTGAAAACAGGATGACCGGATTTCGAAATTGTGCTGCGACTTCCCTTAAAACAAATATTGCTTCTGACTCAAGCTCTTCAAGATAGCTTAGGTAGTACTTATTCATGTGGTAAAGTTAATCTATCCTCCAACTTGTTTAAAATATATGCTGCACATTCTTCAGCATTCATTCCAATAGTTCTGATTTCTATATCCGGTTCTATGGGCGGTTCATAAGGAGCGCTTATTCCGGTGAAATTTTCTATTTCTCCGTTTCTGGCTTTCTCATATAATCCCTTGATATCGCGTTTTTCACATTCTTCCAGTGGGGTGTTCACATATACTTCTACAAAATCACAAGTACCCAGAATACTTTTTATCATCTGGCGATCCTTGATCAAAGGAGAGACAAAAGCCGCTAGCACTACGGTGCCACTGTCTACGAAGAGCTT
>SBGS01000181.1 GCA_006226555.1 Bacteroidota bacterium | reverse complement strand
TCAGAAAGCTGGTACCATACGCGGAGGCTGCGTATAAGAAAGGACGAACAGTTTATCACTTGAATATTGGTCAGCCGGATATTCATACTCCGGAAACAGCTATTAGTGCTGTTAAAGTTGCAGATCTTACTGTTATTGAATACAGTCACTCTGCAGGATTCCAATCATACAGAGATAAGCTCGCAAATTATTATCAAAAGAGCGGAATACATGTGAACAGTGAGGACATCATTATCACTACAGGGGGTTCAGAGGCTTTGATCTTCGGATTTATGAGCACATGTGACCCGGGTGATGAGGTGATCATTCCTGAACCGTTCTACGCAAATTACAATGGTTTTGCCGTGATGGCCGGATTAAATGTAGTTCCGGTAACCGCGGATATTCAGACAGGTTTTGCTCTTCCTCCAATAGAAGAGATCGAGAAGAAAATCTCTAATAAAACAAAGGCTATCGTTATCTGCAATCCGGGGAACCCAACTGGATATCTTTATTCTAAAGAAGAGCTAATGAAGCTTCGTGATATCGTAAAGAAACATGATCTTTTCTTGTTCGCAGATGAAGTATATCGTGAATTTTGCTACGACGGAGCAGTTCCATTCTCTGTGATGAACCTGGAGGGCATTGAAGACAACGTGATCATGATCGATTCGGTTTCTAAACGTTATTCAATGTGTGGAGCACGCATCGGAGCATTGATCTCAAAAAATAAAGAGGTAATGACATCTGCTTTGAAATTTGCTCAAGCACGTCTTTCCCCTCCTACTATTGCTCAGATCGCTTCAGAGGCGGCGTTGGATACACCACAAAGCTACTTCGATGAAGTTGTTTCTGAATATGTGGAAAGAAGAAACATTACGGTGGATGGATTGAATAGAATACCGGGCGTTTTCTGTCCTAAACCAAGTGGCGCGTTTTACTGTGTGGCCGAGTTTCCGGTAGACAGCACAGAAAAATTCTGTCAATGGCTTTTGGAGGAATATGATTACGAGGGAGAAACTGTAATGATGGCTCCTGCAAGCGGATTCTACTCAACTCCGGGGTTGGGAATGAAAGAAGCTCGAATTGCCTATGTATTGAAGAAAGAATCTCTTGAAAAGGCGGTTAAGATTTTGGAAGAAGCATTGAAGGTATATCCTGGCAGAACAATCTAATTCCGACATAATGGACATAAAAAAAGGGCGATCTAACGATCGCCCTTTTCAATTTATAGTATGTTCTTAGTGAACGTACATTTTCTTAGTGATAGCACCTTCTTCAAATGTTACATTGATCATGTAAACACCTGCAGTCAAACCATTCATGTTAACAACGAAAGTTCCGTTCTCAACTTTACCAGTTTGAACTACTTGACCTGAAGTAGCAACAACATTAACAACTCCATTAGAAAGCTCACCGTTAACTTTTACAAGAACTGTATTGTTAGCTTGGTTAATGAAGTGTACCAATGCATCGATATCAGCTTCTGAAAGACTTGCAGAACCCATATCTCCAGCGTTGATAGCAACGTTCGGAGATGATTGGTATGCATAATCTTTAAGTTTAAATACGTCAGCAGCATTTGATCCACCAACATCTAAACGTGCCCATCCATAGTAAGTGTTAGCTCCAGTAGTGAATCTAAGACCCAAATACTTGTCATTCACACCATTCCAGAATCCAAGAGTGTAATTGTACTGTGGATAAGAAGCAAAAAGAACTTCCTGTGCCATTGTTTGAGTTGTAGATGCCCAAGTCAACGTGTTGTTGATTCCGTCACCATTGTTCAATGCAGCAGCTTGGTAGTAAGTGTTACCGTTGTAAGTAGAAGTACTTGCAAACGCAATAGCATTACCCGCTACAGCAGGAGCAACTAGTGTGTAACGTACATCGATACCACCGTAAAGGTTAATCGTTGTATCTCTCGATCCAAGAATAAAATCAAGGTTGGAATCGTTGTCCATGTCCAACGGGATCGCAGATAAACCGTTTGCATTGTGATCGTCATCAACAGTTACATCCGGGTTAACATCAGTATACACAATCTGAGCATTAACTCCAGCTACACCAGTAACCGCAGCAGCTGCAGCAGCATACTTTGATAATTTTTCGCGTAATTCTTTTTTCATAGTAAATTAATTAATTCGGGGTGAAAGTTATGAATAAATTTTTAAAAACAAAATCCGGTATTTAGTTAATTTTTATTGATTGCTTAACAAAGTCATTCTCCAGATCTTCTATGTGATTTATATAGAGTATATCAATGATAGGTTGTTGATCAAACCAGATCCTGACATTTCTATCCTGGGTCCTTAAACCATCGATAAACTCCTGATTATATGAATTCGCACGAAGTCTATTTCTCCTATTCAAAAACTCCATCGATGTTTCCACCTCTTCTGTAACATACAACACTCGGTAAAGGTACTTTGGTGGTAAACTAGGAATCAGCTTTGTTGGTAAGTAAATTACATCCTCCTGAATATTATCGAGCCAACCTCTTTCAGTAATATCCATTTCTCTTCCCAACAAATCGTTCTCATCCCCATAAAGGGTCAATCCGGATTCCTTGATCTTTATCATTGTATCAACCAACTTCTCACTCGGTAGTCCAGAAAGGATGATCTTTTCACCCTTACTCATTTTTTCCACGATCGCTTTGTACTTCTTAGCTCCTTCTTCATTTCCAAGTATGGAATTCAGATCATACAGCCATCGATACGTTTTGTACAAGTATGGAGCAATAGCTTCAACTACCTCGAATGATTTCAAGGCCATTTCATACTCCTTCATCATCACTAAGGTTTCACCCAATAAAAGGTGTGCCTTTGCATTATGATATACCAGATCTAACGATTTCAGCAAATATTCAAGAGCTAATTCGTATTCCTCGTTTCTCAAGGCAGCTATACCAAATCCTTGATAAGCCATGTGGTTATCCGGGTCATTCTCCAGGACTTTGGCAAAAACCTTTTTCGCTTTTTCAGTTTGCTTGAAAACATTCAACAATCGACCGAGGTCCAGCAAAACATCATTTGCATCCGGAAAATCTTCCGCTGCTTGCTCCAGTAACTCCAGGGCTTGATCAGCTTTTCCTAATCCGATCAACACACTTGGCTCTATTACTTTTAAATACTTTTGATTGACTATCTCTTTAGCTTTAAGGAACTCCAAGTATTCCTGAGCCAACGCAAATCTGTTTGTTTTAGTCGCGGCTTTTATAATATCGATAACGTATCTGTAGTCAGGTTTTTCGCGATCATCGATCTCCAACAAAACCTCTAATGCTTCCTCCCATTTACCTGCACTGGAGTAGGACTTAGACAAGTAATAATTACTTTCCCGAATAGAGTCTTTGACATTTTTCTTCATGGCCTCTTCGGCATCATTTCCATCACCGGCATTGATGTCGTCGATATACCCAAGGTCTATCAATTGTTGAAGAGCTGCTTCGTTATCCGCCTTGTTCGCTCCGGTATCCTTAACTACTAGCTCACCCCCAAAACGCGTATCATTCTCCCAACTATCAATGTATTTTACTTCTTTCGGTTCCGTAAACATCTCCAATAAAGGCTGACCATCCATATCTCTTCCAATTGGCAGATCAAACAAGGTCAATAAAGTTGGGGTAAGATCCAGTACTTTGGCTCCATAAATGGTTTCTCCCTTTTTAATATCCGGCCCCATCGCAACAAAAATCCCATAAGGAGAGTGCTCAATTGCCGGACCCGCTGGCGTATTCGGAATGGTCTCCGGTCGAAGGTGATCCGGATGAAACCCGTGATCCGAACATATGATCAATGTAGTGTCTTCATCGATCATACCAAGAAGTCGCTCCAGCATCATATCATGATACATATACGCTCCTTTAACAACATCCTTGAACAATTGATAATCCTCCTCTGTTACTTTGTCCAGTTTTGGTGGATTAAAACGCATAAATGAGTGACTGAAGTGGTCTAGCGCATCATGATAAACGGCCATCATATCCCACTCCGTTGTTTCCATCAATTCAGTGCAAGTCGCGTGTACTGTTCCAGAATGGGCCAAGAATTTTGCGATAAGATTAAAGCGCTTATCATCCTTTTTATCCATTTCCAGAGCATTCGGAACAAACGGCATGATCATATTCCCAAATATCTCTGTCGGGTGAATTCTTAGCTCACTGAGTGGTTCAATAAAGGATTCCGGATAGATTGTCCCTGGATCGATCACCCAGTCCTCCAAATTTATCTGCTCACCTTTCTTTTTTTCTTGCTGAAAAAGGTTAGAAACCATAACCCCATTGATGCTCTCCACTGGATTAGATGGCCACCATCCAACAACATTTGTTTTCAAGCCTTCCATCGTAAACATATTCCAGAATGCCTTCACTTTTCTGTTGTAGGAAGAAATTGGTCTTAAACCTCCATTTCCATCTTGCTCCACGAATCCTAGAATTCCATGTTGATATGGGCGCTTACCTGTTGCCATGGAAGTCCATAACATAGGGGATAATGGCGGATCAAGAGTAGCAAATCTACCTCGAACACCATTATCTACGACCTTCTTCAATGCCGGCATTAACCCGGCATCCATTAATTTATCGATCATTTTCCAGTCCGCTGAATCCCAGCCGACCAACAATACCTTACGCTTCTTCATTCTTCTCTTGATTTTCTTCCCACTCTTTTTTCGCCTTCTTCCATGCTCTCACACCTACGCTACCAAGAGCCAATATTCCTAATGAACCACCAGGAGGTACTTCAAAAGGTTTACCATTCAAAAGTATTGTTACTTCCTTCTTCTTATTATTTTGCTTCATTTCTATTTCGATATAATTCCGGATTCAATGCTTCCAGCAATTTTTCAGTTGAAACTTCCAAATTCAAAAATTCCTTTAATCTCGAAAGTGGTCTTTCAGGTTCAGTCATCAGCTCATTGTAACTTATATCCATAAATGGAATTTTATTCTCCAGGAAAAACTTATAAGTTT
>SBGS01000007.1 GCA_006226555.1 Bacteroidota bacterium | reverse complement strand
CCTAGTTTAAAGATTGGCATTTGAGCTACAAGCTTGCGTTCCTCATTTGAGGCTTTCTTGTGTATCAATACATATCGAGATCCTTTACGCTTACCATTTCTGATCGTTTCCTCATATTCGCGAGCCGTTTTTTCCGGCCAAAGCTTATTAAGTTCAATACTTAGGTTGCGTACTTCGCTCTCAAAGACTTCATCTTTTACGACTGTCGGATCCATATGGATATCGAAGAAAGAAACGGATGTGACAAGAGGGGTGTAGTTATTGTCTAAGATCTGGCCTCGTCTTGGTTCGCGTTGTACTACACGGGTAGGCATTTTTTCATTTCCATCACTAGAGGAGAGGAAATAAGGTTTACCACCTTCAAATTGTATGCTTACCGTTTTTATTATAACGACCAGCATCACCACAACAAAGGTGAAATAAACGAGGTAAGCCCTCCAGATGATATCTTTTTTATCAGTTGTCATCCTTCTTAACTCGAATTACTTTAGTTGGGTTTGTTGTTTCTTTTAGTCCGGTGCGCTCCAATCTATCAATGAGCATGGATCTCTGTGTATTCTCTTCCAGGCGTGCTTTAGCATCAAAATAGTCACCTGTCAATTCGTCCAATTCTGCCTGGGTATCATTGACCTGTTTCGTAAGTTGTTTGCCATAGTATCCTTTACCAATGCTGATAAGTAATAAGAGCATAAGGAAGAAAATGAATGGGAGGTTGTTCACGAAGAATTCCTTGGACAGGAAATCCCCGTTCAGGATCTGAATAAAAGCGTTAGGCTTCTTAGGCGCCTTTTTTAATGTCTTTTTCTCAGCTTGTTTAACCTCTGGTTCCTGCTGAGCTCTGTCTAAGAATTCATTCTCCATTTCTCTCAGCAATTCTAAGTTTCGCGCTTCTTGAGCGACTGTTTAATTCAAGTTCGTCTTCAGTTGGCGTTATCGGGTGTCTTACGATTTCATTGAATGGTTTAAGAATGTTTCCAAAAAAGTCTTTGGTGATTTTGCCATCAATAGAACCTCTTTTCATATAGTTTTTGATCATTCTATCTTCGAGAGAGTGATACGACATCACCACTAGTCGGCCTCCCGGTTTGATCATGTCCGCGCATGATTCCAGGAACTTCTCAAGGACGTCCATTTCGTCATTTACTTCAATGCGAATGGCCTGAAATACTTGAGCAAGGTACTTGTGTTCTCTATGTTTAGGGGCGCATTTTGTTGCGACCTCGCGCAGTTCACCGGTAGTCTTGATCTTTTTTTGAGATCGTGCTTTTACGATCTCATTGACAAGCCTGCCTGTATTCTGGATCTCACCGTACGTTTTGAACATTCTATACAGTTCTTCATCCGTATAGTCGTTTACAACGTCAATAGCAGTTTTCCCGGCTATAGGGTTCATTCGCATATCAAGAGGAGCGTCGCCATGGATGGAAAAGCCACGTGATTCTTCATCGAATTGATGAGAAGAAACACCAAGGTCGGCAAGAATACCGTCAACGGATTTGATTCCCAGAACACGCAGGTGATTCTTTAAGTAGGCAAAATTCCCTGCAATTAATTTAAAGTTCGGAGCTTCCCATGCGTTCTTATGTGCGTCAGGATCCTGATCTACACTTATGAGCATACCGTCTTTATTCAATTTCTGGAAGATAGCCCGCGAATGGCCTCCACCGCCAAAAGTGACATCAACGTAGGTTCCGGACGGGTTGATATTCAGCCCATCCAGACATTCGTTTAGCATTACCGGTATGTGGTAGTTCTCGTTATTCGTCATCACCAATATCTCCCATTACTTCATCTGCTAGATCAGCAAAATCTGCCATGGAAGACTCGATCATGTCGAAGTACTTCGCTTTGTCCCAAATTTCGATTCGATCGTTGTACGCTATAAGCATAGCTTCCTGCTTCAGGCCAACACGTTCCATATGAGTTACAGGGATAAGAACGCGGCCTGCATTGTCCAGGCTCACCATTTTAGCTCCTTGATGGAACAATCGATAAAACAAACGATTCTTAGGTTTGAAGAGGTTCATTTTCGCCAACTTCTGACTGAGTTTTTCCCATTCATAGATTGGGTAAAGTGTCAAACAGTCTTCAAACCCTTTGTTCAACATGAAATCTCGGTCAGCCGAAGTAGGGAGTTGCTTGCGCAACCCTGCCGGGAAGAGAAATCTTCCTTTCGCATCCAATTTTACTTCAAATTCTCCTACTAAGCCTGCCATGACAATAATAATGGGTAAAAATAGTGGATATTTACCACTTTTTACCACCAAGTTTCATGTTGTTAATAAATTCAAACGAATTATAGGTACAAATGTTACGTTTTTAGTTTTATAAATTACTATAAATGCTGAAAAATATGTGTTTTTGGTTATGGTGGGTAAAAGTGGTAATAAATTAAAATTGTTAATAATTACGCTTGTTTTTCCACATTTCATTTAAGACCTATGACAGCTTGTTTGTCTTTAGAAGGATGAAAGTCTATTTTTGAAAAAAAAATCTACTCGATGTTATTTAGCTCAGGAGCAGAGTTTTTTCTGGTAATTACATTTCTGTTTTTACAGTGGTTTGTGCGAGTCAGGTTTGATTTGAGATTTTCTCGTGCAGTTTTGCTTATGGGAAACATGGTTTTACTGGGAACGGTGATCAATCCAACTACCCTCTTACTTCATATCGTTCTTTCTGTATTTGTTTTCATAACCGGATTAACGATCCAGAGAAATACGGCAAAGAGTGCTAAATGGGTAGCGCTTTCTATTCTTGTTTTGATCATCCTATTTGTGTTGAGAAATTACCCTAAGGCCTTTGGGTTTTCTGACTTTCGTTTAGGTTCAAATTCAGGGACGATCATACAGCGCTTAGGTATCAGTTATATTCTATTTCGTCACATTCAGTATATCGTTGATTGTCACAGAAAAAGAGTGGTGAACTTTCATGTGGTCGATTACATAAACTTCATACTATTCTTCCCGAATTTCCTGGCGGGACCAATAGATAAGTACACTAATTTTAAACGTAATTTCGATAGGAAAGAGGGTAAGCTTAAAAGAGCACTGATCGGGCCCGGGATGGGACGGATTTTTATCGGATTCATTAAAAAATACCTAATCGTCCCTGTATTGTACAGTTTCGCCATTTCGTATGATCCTTTTATGGAGTTCATGGGGCCACAGCTGGCGGTATTTTCAAGTATATTGCTTTATTCGCTCTATATCTATCTCGATTTTTCAGGTTATTCCGATATTGCCATAGGTACAGGTTATATCATGGGGATCAAAACACCGGAAAATTTTGATGCGCCCTATCTGGCTCGAAACATCTCTGATTTCTGGAAGCGTTGGCACATGACCTTCTCACAGTTTTTAAGGGACATGATCTTTATTCCCGTCGTTCGAGGGTTAAACAGAATTGGGTTGTCCAGATTTAGGCTTGTTGTCACGGTGTTAGGATATGTGATCACGTTTTTCATTTGTGGAATATGGCATGGCGATACGGTAAATTTTGTTTATTGGGGATTGTGGCATGCCTTGGGGCTTTCGCTCTATCGAATATGGAGAGAATTGAATTTTGTTAAAAAGACACGTGAGAATATCCGGCTTTCCGGTTTAACATGGCTTTGGAATATAAGCTCTATCGTTTTCAATTTCACCTTTGTTTCTATTGGCTGGATATTTTTTAATTACTCCGGAGAAAATTTAACTACTGCGGTGGAACTAATATTAGGTATACGTTGAAGTTAGAAAGGAAAATAAGGCAGTATTATCGGTTTACAAATCTTGCAGAATTTGGTAAGATTGGTTTGCTTGTGTTCGTTTTTGTCATTTTGGCCGGAATATTCGGCTTTGTGATCAAGTTGGCTACTCCAACTGACAAAGAACTGGTTGATCAGGAACAAATGCTGGAGGTGGATCCGCTGCATGTAAGAAGTAGCGATGCCTATTTTCATCATTTTATGAAAGTAGTTCGCAACAATGATGGAGTACTGATCATGGGTACCTCCGAAAGTGGTCCGATTGAAGGGTATAATTACTGGGAATTGCTAAATGACGATCCGGAGATAAAAACGGACTTTAGTATACTTTATGGGGCGGGGAGGTTTTGTAGCATGTACATTCCTTCGATGTTAAACGAGCCTGATCTATGGAAAGGACAAGAGGTGATGGTGTTTTTAAATCCGGTATATTGGAAGCCCGGATTGGATACGTTTAACTTAACTTATCAAGAGCGGTATTTGGATCATTTGGAGATTAAGAAAGCCCGGATAAAGTCAGGTGAAGATATTGAACGATTTGACTTAATGTTTGCAGGAGGAGCTGATATAGATCGTCTTCAATTTCACGAGCTATTGAATGAAGAAATAAGTCAACATGTACGCTCATTGTACAGTGGGAGTCTTCATGGTTTCATTTATGGCAGGAAAGAACGCAATGATTTTACACCATTTGTCAAGGTGGGAAAAGAGGACTTTGAGGAGCGAATAAACTTAAGCGCACTTAAATTGGTGAAATCTGAAATAGATACAGTTTACAATTGCCTGCCAACATTTCTTTCATCACCGGATTTCGCACTTGAATCTATTGATCCAGGTTCTATTTATCGAAACACCAGTTTGTCTTACTTTGATGATGTCGCCAAACGTTTGGATATGCATGTTACCTACATCATAGGGCCGTATAACAGGATGCTTGGTGAAAAGATCGGAGCGAAGGACGCCATAGAAAGTTATGATCGATTGGCTGAAGAATTGACCCTTTGGATGAAGAATCGGGGAAATGCATACATCGATCTGAGCGATCTGTCAGAATTACATGGTGTATTCAACGATAAGCAGCATAACGGAAAGTATGGGGGCTATTTAATATATCAACGCATTAAAAAGTATCTGAATGAAAAAGTGGCTAATTAGAGTTCTTCTAGCGCTTATTGTTTCCGGTTTTATAATTAACCAGTTGATGGATGAAAAA
>SBGS01000241.1 GCA_006226555.1 Bacteroidota bacterium | reverse complement strand
GCCACTTTAGAGCCATCCGGTGAGAAAGTTGCAAGCATTTGAGGTTGATGAGCTTCGTCTAAAGGCTTTCTCACACCTGTTTTTAGATCCAGCAGGAAATAGTTTGCGGTAAAACTTCTTCGATAGATGTAGTTTGTGTTTGTAGTTAGAAGAACCTTTGTTTCGTCGTCATTAAAATAATAATCATCAAAGTCGATCCCCTTTAGTAGATCTGCAGAAATTAAAATCTCACCCTTACCACCATTGTCATCAAAGCGATGTTTGCTCACATATGTCTTTCCTTCCTCTTCTGATATCTTGGAGAAATGCTCACCATCCTTTAAGGATCTGAATCCACTTACGGATTTACCATAGAATTCATAGTTCTTCCAGATCTTTTCAACACTAAGCTCCTGAGCCTTAATGTAAAAAGCGCTTAACAGAGTGAATGCCAATAGGAATCTCTTATTCATAGTTTTATCATTTTGACTGTAAAGTTACTGAACCAGCGGAATGGGATAAATACCTGTGTAAAACATTAGTGCTTTGTTAATAATTCGTTAACACCAAAAAATATCAAATGCCTTAATTTTGTCTCGTATTACTGCCATGATCTCCTACAGGTTAAAGGTCAACCGAAACCATGGTGGTATATAACCGAGGCATAAGATAAAATTGCTTGATTTTAGACTACTTCGGAACAATGGTAACAGAATACTGCGATAAGCAGCTCCTTGTTTTGTACTGCCTCGAGACAGCGACAACGAAATTTAAATTAAACCCCCAAATAATTCAATCATGAAACGAAATCTACTATTCGTGACTTTATTAATCGGTGCTTCATCATTTGCACAGAACTGCAGTGAGCTCTTCATATCTGAGTATGTTGAAGGTGTTGGGAACAACAAAGCACTTGAAATTTACAATCCAACAGCAAATACGATCGACTTGACACAGTATTTTGTTGCGCGTTATAGTAACGGAGCTACAACGATCACTGCTGCAAACTGCGTTCAGCTTACAGGAACAATTGCTCCTTACAGTACGCATGTAGGAGTTTTGGATAAAAGAGATCCAAACGGTACGGGAACAGAAACTCCGATCTGGGATGAATTGGAAGCTATTGCTGACGCATTCTACAGTCCTGATTACGCTACATCTAATGCTTGGTACTGGAACGGTAACGACTGTATTATGTTGGCAAAAGGTTCAGCTGCAAACCCGACTGCACCTACTACAGTTTTGGTTGACTTTTTCGGAAAGGTAGGTCAGAATCCTGAAAATACAACGCTAGGAACGAATGGATGGTCTAGTGTATCTCCATATGATATGACTGCTGCCGAAGGAGGTAATGCAATGGACCGAGTAGTGACAGAGGATCACTCGATGATTAGAAAGTCAACTGTATTGATTGGAAAAAACAGTGTAGCTGAAATTTTTGGACCAACGTACACATTTGATCCATTACTTCAATACGATTCTATTCCAGCTTTGATCGCAAAAACAGATCCGATCACAGGTGATACAATCTTCCAATCGGATGGTGTTACGCCACAATGGGTTGGTAACTGGGCTTCATTGGGGACTCATAACTGTGATTGTGCCCCAGCTTCAGTTGAGGTGGTAGACCTTTCTCAAGTTAAAATGTACCCGAATCCATCTGAAGGAACTTTCTTCGTTTCAGGTGCTGAGGCTGTTAAAGAGATCGTAGTGATCAATGGACTGGGTCAGGAGATCAAACGCGTTAAAAACGCAGCTTCTCCGGTGTTAACGATCGATCTTTCTGGAAGATCAGGAATCTATATCGTTAAGTTCATTGGTGTTGACGGAAAAGTAAGTACGAAACGTCTAATCGTTCAGAAATAAAATAATCATTAGGAGGCCGCCGGAAGTCGGCCTCTTTTTATGTTTAAGATTTCAGTAATGAAAGTCCTATTATTTGCATTAGTGTCATTGCTATGTTCAACTTCTTTTGCCCAGACAGGTAAATTAAGTGGAAAGGTAAAGGATGCTACTTCTGGAGATCTTGTTGTTGGAGCAAAGATCGAGTTATCAGATAAGTACCGTACAAGAACGGATTATGACGGTAACTATATTATTGAAGGAGTACCATATGGTACCTACACTGCAGTTGTCTCCATGTTGATGTATGACACGATTCGTTTTGAAGTTGTTATTGATCAACCGGAAGTAACGAAAGATATCGATCTTGGAAATGTTCAGGTAATTGAAGAGATGCGGGTAGTAGGAAACGTTGCACAAGACAGAAAAACACCTGTCGCAGTTTCTACGCTTGACAAAAAGACAATAACTGAAGAACTTGGTTCGCAGGATCTTCCAATGATCCTGAATTCAAAACCGGGAGTTCACGCAACTCAGCAGGGTGGTGGAGATGGAGACGCGCGCATTACGATCAGGGGGTTTGATCAGCGCAACGTCGGAATGTTGATCGATGGTGTACCGGTGAATGACATGGAAAATGGGTGGGTGTATTGGTCTAACTGGTTCGGTTTGGATAACATTACACAGCAAATTCAGGTTCAAAGAGGTCTTGGAGCAACAAAGATCGCTATGCCGTCTGTTGGTGGAACAATGAACATCATTACTGAAAATACAGCAGGTAAAAGAGAGATCAAAGTGAATCAGGAATATGGTTCAGGATCATTCTATCGTACCTCTTTATCATATAAATCAGGGACACTTAAAAATGGATGGGGAATACTTTTCTCTGGATCCTACAAACAAGGTGATGGATGGGTTGATGGATTAATGACTCAGGGAGGCTTCTATTATCTGAAGGTCCAAAAGAAAATAAAGAATCACGTTATCTCTTTAAGTGGGTTTGGGGCACCGCAACAACATGGTCAGCGTTCCTTTAATCAAGCTATTGACTATTGGGATGCTCAATACGCACACGATCTGGGAATAGATACGACTGGCGCCAAGAATTGGGGTAGAAGACATAATCAGCATTTCGGATATTATACAGATACGGATGGGGCTCGTAAGATCAAGAATGAGCGTTTAAATTATTATCACAAACCTCAGATCACATTGAAGGATTTCTGGAAAGTAAACGATAAGCTCTCATGGTCAAATATGGCTTACATGTCTATTGGTCGTGGTGGAGGAACTCGTGCTTTCAATACAGGGGCTATCATATATGATTCCTTAGGCCAAATAGACTGGGATCAGATCACATTCAATAATCAAAATCTCACTTTCGCTGGGATAGTTGTTGGTACTACAGCTGACGCAACTTATGATCCAACACTTTTGAAATCGTCGCAAGTTCTGACGGCTTCCGTGAACAATCACATGTGGTACGGGGGGATCTCTCAGATCGATTATAAGATCAATGATAATTTTGATTTCGCAGCTGGTCTGGATTACCGTTATTACAAGGGTACACACTACGTAGAATTGAGAGATCTACTCGGAGGGGATTACTGGGTGAATTCTAAAAACCAGAACGAGGCCAGCCCAATGAAGAAAGTTGGAGACAAAGTAGGTTGGGAAGATTATCACAATCACCGCGATGGATTGGTTCAGTGGATGGGTGGTTTCGCACAGGTCGAATACTCTAAAGCAAGATGGACGGCATTTGCCAATGTTTCCACAGTAACGAACGGCTATAAGGGAATCGATTATTTCCAGAAAAAGGAATTGCATATCGATGATACCGTGATTTACATCGGAGCAAAAGATACAGTAGATTACAACGGACAGACGTACACGAATGATTCACCAGAATTGATCTATAATCAAACGGATTGGAAGTGGTTAACGGGATTCACAGTTAAATCCGGTGCCAACTTTAACATCACTGAACGTTCAAACTTCTTCATGAACTTAGGGTATCTTGATCGTACTCCACTGTTCAACAATGTGATCGATAACAATACAAACACCTTCTTCAAGGAAATTTTGAATGAACGCATAATGGCAGCCGAACTTGGTTACGGTTACCGTTCAAAGAAAGTAAGTTTAAATGCCAACGGGTATTATACATACTGGCAAAACAAACCATTCCCATTTGGGGTAGCAATACCAGATCCAGATGATCCAACGACTTTTGTTCGTGCTAATGTGAATGGAATGGATGCATTACATATGGGAGCAGAAATAGATGTTGCTTATGATGTTACCAAAACGCTCACAATCGAGGGTATGGCATCCATTGGAGATTGGACTTGGCAATCATCTGAGATCGTTAATGTTCTTGGTTTTGAGTATGAATTCGATGCGAAAGGAGTACACGTTGGAGATGCAGCACAATCTGTTTTCGCAGCAAGTGCAAGATGGGAGTTTGTGAAGCGCGGATATGTAAAATTAAAGTACACATATTACGATAGATATTATTCGAACTTTGATCCTTTCAGTTTGACAGGGGCAAACGGTGGTACAGATTCTTGGAGTATTCCGGGTTACGGACTAATGTCAGCTCACTTCGGTTATTCTTTGAAGTTCGAAAAGTCGAAATTGCACTTTAGAGGAAATGTGTTTAATGTATTGAACACACTTTATATTTCTGATGCCAGAAATAATCAAAATGGAAGTGGCTTTGATGCAGCTTCTGCAGGGGTATTCATGGGTATGGGTACAACGTTTAATTTTTCAGTTGGATTTGAGTTTTAAAAAAGTATAAAATGAAAAAACTTGTATTAATCGCTTCAGCACTATTTACTACTTATTCTTTTGGTCAGGCAAATATTGCCGATGCAAGAAATTATAGTGTTGGGCAAACAGTAACAGTATCTGGTGTAGTAACAAATGGTTCCGAGCTCGGGAATATCAGATATATGCAGGACGGAACTGCAGGGATCGCAGCTTTTGGAAGCTCGATCAGCAGTGTGCAACGATTCGATTCGATCACAGTGACGGGTCAGATTTCTGAATTTAGTGGACTATTGGAAGTTGCTCCTATCACTAATGTTGTGAACCATGGTCAGGCGGTAATTCAGCCAACTCCAATTTCTATTACGATCCCAACAGCAGGTGAGTCTTTGGAATCACAACTCATAGCGATCAATAACGTTACATTCGTGCA